>CAVJEZ010000020.1:0-16829 GCA_963648625.1 Odoribacter splanchnicus | reverse complement strand
CCTGCGCAAAATTGACAAAATCTGCTCTTCTGGCAGGGGCTTGAGCCAGACAGGATCAAAGACCAGAATGCGCACGCCCTTCTGCTTTTCAAGCTTCACGGCCGCCTCGCAGGCAAGGCAGGCACAAGGACCTGCAGCCAGCACGGCTATATCGGTTCCATCGTGCAGGACCTCGCCACGCCCCATGGGCAGAACCTGCGGATGCTCGTCTACAGGCACGCCAAATCCGGCCCCCCTGGGATAGCGGAAGGCCACGGGAGCTCCAAGCTGAGCACTTGTCTCCACACAGCGCACCAGCGTGTTGTCATCCCTTGGCGCCAGAAGGTGCATGTTGGGAATATGACGCAAATAGGCTATGTCAAAGACGCCCTGATGCGTACTGCCGTCCTCGCCGACCAGTCCGCCCCTGTCAATGCAGAGCGTCACCGGCAAGTTTTGCAGGCAGACATCGTGCACAACCTGGTCATAAGCCCTTTGCAGGAAGGTAGAATAGAGGCAGACAAAGGGCTTGAAGCCATCACAGGCAAGGCCTGCAGAAAAAGTCACGGCATGCTGCTCGCAGATGCCCACATCAAAAAAGCGATCAGGAAATGCTTCCTGAAAGGCCGTTGTCCCTGTGCCGTCAGGCATGGCTGCCGTGATGGCAACAACCTTGGGATCGCGGCGCCCCAGGTCCACCAGGGCATTGGAAAAGACCTTGGTAAAGGACGGTGCAGGATTCTTGGAGGGAATAAAGAGGCCTGTTTCCGGAACAAAATGCCCCACACCGTGGTAATGGGTGGGATCCTGTTCGGCAGCCTTATAGCCATGCCCTTTCTGGGTGCGCACATGCAAAAGGACAGGCCCGTCCTCCACGGCCATGGCCCGCTCAAGATGCTGGCGCAGGGCAGGAATGTCATGCCCGTCAACAGGGCCGATATAGGCAATGCGGAAGGCCTCGAAGAGCATGCCAGGCGTAAAGAATGATTTGAAGCTCCACTCGCCGCGCTCTGCATAAAGTGCCAGCTTGCCGCCTATGCGGGGGATGGTGCGCAAAAAGGCCAGCGCATCCTTGCGGGTCTGGCGTATCCAGCGGCGGCTTAAGGTTCTTGAAAGGAAGCAGGAAAGCGCCCCGACGTTGGGGGCGATGGACATCTCGTTGTCATTGAGGATGATGATGAGGCGCCTTGCCTGATGGCCTGCCAGGTTCAGCCCCTCAAAAGCCATGCCGCCTGTCAGGGCACCGTCGCCTATGACGGCAACCACATGGTGTTTTTCACCGTTCAGGTCCCTGGCCTGTGCAAAGCCTAAGGCAGCAGAGATGGACGTGGAGGAATGGCCCACGCCAAAGGCGTCATAGGGGCTTTCCGAACGCCTGGGGAAGCCGGCAAGGCCGCCTTTCTGGCGCAGTGTCCCAAAGCGCTCTGCCCTGTCGGTCAGTATTTTCCAGGCATAGCTCTGGTGGCCCACATCCCAGATCACCTTGTCCTGGTGCAGATTCAGTTCAGCCATCATGGCCAGCGTCAGCTCCACTGTCCCCATGCTGGGCGCAAGATGGCCGCCGTTGGTGGCGCAGACGGAAACGATATGGTGGCGCACGCCGGCTGCCAGGCGCTCAAGCTCGGCATTGGTCAGGCTGTGGATGCCGTCGGGCAGTTCCAGGTTCTGCAAATAGGATGTAAGCGTGTTCACTAATTCACCCTCTCAACCGTATACAGGGCAAGGCCGCGCAAAAAATCCGCATCATCGCCGCTGAAAGGAGCAAGGGCGGCCTGGGCCCTTTCAGCATGGGCACGGGCAAGCTCCCGGCTTCTGTCAAGCCCGGCAAGGGACGGATAGGTATTCTTGTCCTGGGCGGCATCGGATCCTGCCGGCTTGCCCAGCGTCTCCGTATCGGAAACAACGTCGAGGATGTCGTCGGCAATCTGGAAGGCCACGCCAAGGTTCAGGCCGTACTCCCTGAGGGCCCTGGCATCGTCTTCCCTTGCACCGGCAAGTATGCCGCCGCACACGACAGAGGCGCAGAGAATGGCGCCTGTTTTCAGGGCATGCAGATGTTTCAGATCCGGCAGGGCAATGGTTTTGCCGGTAGCCTCCATGTCCAGCTGCTGGCCGCCGCACATGCCGCCTGATCCGGCAGCCTCAGCAAAGACGCGCAGGGCTTTGAGCACCCTGTCCGCAGGCAGGCTGCACTGCGTCATGGAGCGGAAGGCGTCGGCCTGCAGGGCATCCCCTGCCAGTATGGCCGTAGCCTCGTCATAGGCCTTGTGGTTGGAAGGGCGCCCCCTGCGCAAATCGTCGTTGTCCATGGCCGGCAGATCGTCGTGTATGAGGGAATACGTGTGTATCATCTCTATGCCGCAGGCAAAGGGAAGCACATCCCTGCTTTCTGTTCCGAAAAGGGACGCCGCAGTCAGGCAGAGGACGGGCCTTAGGCGCTTGCCGCCGGCAAGCAGGCTGTAGCGCATGGAGGAGTTCAGGCGTTCAGGCACGCCGTCCTGCCGGATGCAGGAAGGCAAATATTCTTCGACAAGCCTGGCCCTGGCAACCAGCCTGTCCTTGATTTCGCGCAAATCCATAAACTCTGACTCCTTAAGCAAAATACACAAGCCTGCATCAGCCGTGCGCTGAACACGCCTTAAGCCCCATAAGAGACGTACAGGCCTCCATGGGACGTGACTAGGCGCCTGGCGGAAGCCACATATTCATGATCTTCTTTCAGGCAACAGCAGTGCCTATACACCTTTTTGCGGCTGCTGTCTTGTACGAAGCAGCATATGTTCCAGGGACAGGAATATGCCTGAAAAATAAGTGCCTTTAGCCAGTGATCAGAAACGGACTATGTCCGGTTCTCCGCCCATACAGGAATCTTCGCTAGGGGAGTCCGGGGCGTCCGGGGAATCTGGCACATCCTCTGCAATTTCGCCGGTATCGGAATTTTCAATTTCATTGCGCACCGTATCCAGGCGCTCGCGGCAGAAGGCAAGGCAGGCACTGGCTTCCTTGTACAGCCTTGCGCCGGTCTCAAGATCGACCTGTTCCCCGCCGCTTCCTTCAAGGACTGCCACGATTTCCTTCACTCTTGCGAGCTGCTGGTCAAAGGTCTTTTCCTCAGCCTTTGCTTTCTTTCCGGCCATGATGTCCTCCATGCAAAAATCCCTCCCACAGGGATTTCTTCTTTTCTGTACCCTTGTTCATGCAAAAGCCTGCCCAATGCCTGCATCTTATTTTGAATTTGCCCTGCCTGGCTGCGGCTGTATTTCCTCAACCCTGGCCGCAATGGTTCCGTCTGCCACATGGGCCAGGATGCGGCTCTTTGCAGCAAGCCCTGCCACGGAACGAACCACGTGCCCGTCCTCGTCTTCCAGGTAGGCATAGCCACGCTCCAAAGGTGCCAGGGGGTTCAGCGCTTCCAGCGTCAGGGCAAGCCTTTCCAGGCTGCGCGCCCTGCTGTCAGTAAAGGCCTGTCCTGTGCGCATCAGGCGCTCTGCACTCCTGGCCAGCCCGTCTTCTGCCGATCCAACCAGGCGCTTCCCAGCCAGGGCAAGGCGCCTTGCCAGGTCTTCCGTCTCGCGCTGCTGGGCTTTAAGCCTTGCATGTGGCGACAAGGTCCGGACCAGCTTTTCATACTGTTCCAGGGAATAGGCAGCTGCATCAAGCCTGCGCTTCATGGCGCGGGAAAGGTTGTTCTGCCAGGAATCAAGCCCGGCCCGTATGTCGGCCCTGCTGGTCCACAGATACTGGGCTGCTGCCGTAGGAGTAGGTGCCCTTCTGTCGGCTGTCATGTCAGCAAGGCAGTAGTCAGGCTCATGGCCTATGCCTGCCAGGACAGGCACCGGACAGGAGAAGATGGCCCGGGCCAGGGCCTCGTCGTTAAAGCAGGCAAGATCCTCTTCTGATCCGCCGCCGCGGATGACCACGACAACCTGGCTTCTTCCGTCGCGCCCTGCCCTGTCAACGGCATCGGCTATCATCTGCCCTGCCCCTGTTCCCTGCACCGGGACAGGATAGAGGATGATGCGGGAGCCAAGGCCGCGATCCCTGGCAATGCGCAGAAAGTCATGGATGACTGCCCCTGTGGGAGAGGTCACAACGGCAACGCAGGACGGATTGACAGGCAGGGGGCGCTTGCGCTCCTCCGAAAAAAAGCCTTCCTTTGCCAGCCTGGCCTTGAGCTCCTTCAGCTGCCTTGCCCTGTCGCCTGCGCCAATGTCCGTCATGCCGAGCACGTCAAGCTGGTAGATGCTTCTGCCGCCCTGGGCATAGGCCTCAAGGGTGCCCTCTACAAGCACCCTGCGCTCGCTGGCAAAGACGTCCTCGGGATTTCTGGGCTCGTCATAGTACTCGCCCGTCTCTGTATTGACTGACAGGATGCGGCTTAAGTTGCGGCCCCAGACCTTGCAGTTTATGACTTCCCTGTCGTCATGCAGGGAAAAGAAGACCAGGGGGGCTCCGCTCTTGGTTGACCGTATGGCCGGAGCGCCGATTTCACCGGCGACTGAGACAACGCCGTGCCAGCCTATGTATTTTTTCAGGGCCAGCCCGACCATGCGGTTCAGCTGCGAGACGGTATACCACTCGCGGCTTTCCTGTGCCGGCTCAAAGGCATAGCCGGCCGTACCGCGCAGCGCCGATTTTTGAGCATACTGAGACATGTCCCCTCCAAAAAACTGTCCTTTCCGGCCAGGGCAGAGGCATATAGCTAAAAACCTGCCTCACACAGGCCGGAAGAGCCCCTGCAGCAAGGAAGAATAAACTAATTCACCCATTGGAACAATCACGAAAAACCGGCCCCGCCAGACCCGGCATCAGAACAGGATCCGCGTCTTGACTGTATAAGGAAAGCATAGCATTTTACCAAGGAAGCAAGGGCATGTCCCAAGGCATATAACAAACTGGAAAAAGCCTGCCAGGCTTCTTCCCGCAACACATTTTCCCGGCAATTATTTTCAGATAATGAGGACTATCAACGCCATGGATCAGAATGATCAGAAACAGGCTCAGAGTCAGAATCAGGAACAGGTTCAGAGTCTTGATCAGAATCTTTCGGAAAGCGAACAGCTGGATGCCATGATTGAGCGCGTTGTTGCCGCTCAGCGCATCTTTGCCACCTACTCCCAGGAGCAGGTGGACAACATCTTCCACCATGCAGCAGCTGCGGCAACAGCCCGCCGCATCGAACTGGCCCGCCTTGCCGTTGAGGAAACCGGCATGGGCGTTATGGAAGACAAGGTCATCAAGAACCACTTCGCAGCCGAATACATCTACAACAAATATAAGGATGTGCCCACCTGCGGCATCATCACCGACGACCCTGTTGACGGCTACCGCGAAATAGCGGCCCCCCTGGGCGTGGTGGCCTGCATCGTTCCCACAACCAACCCGACCTCAACGGCCATATTCAAGGCGCTTATCTGCCTGAAGACCCGCAACGGCGCCATCTTTTCCCCGCACCCGCGTGCCACCAAAAGCACGCAGGCAGCAGTGAAGATCATCCTTGACGCCGCTGTCGAGGCAGGAGCGCCGGAAAACATCCTGGCCTGCCTGGAGCACCCCACCACAACCGCCTCCAAGCAGCTCATGAGCCACAAGGGCATAGCCCTCATTCTGGCCACAGGCGGTCCGGGCATGGTGCACTCAGCCTACAGCTCGGGCACGCCGGCCATCGGCGTAGGCGCAGGCAACACCCCTGTTGTCATCGACGAAAAGGCTGATATCCGCACGGCAGTCAACTCCATTCTCTTAAGCAAGACCTTTGACAACGGCATGATCTGCGCCTCAGAGCAGGCTGTAGTCGTTGTTGACAGCGTGGCAGACGCCGTGCGCCAGGAATTTCTGCGCCACGGTGCCTGGTTTGCCACGGAAGAGGAAAGCGAAAAGCTGGCCTCGGTCATTTTCAAGAACGGATCCCTCAATTCCGCCATCGTGGGCCAGCCTGCGTGCAAGATAGCTGCCATGGCCGGCATTACCGTCGATCCTGCCACCAAGGTGCTGCTGGCAGAGAGAAAGAGCATAGTCCATACGGATCCCTTTGCCCATGAAAAGCTCTCACCTGTCCTTGGCTTCTACAGGGCCCCTGACTTTGAGACAGCCACGGACATGGCCAAGGAGCTCATCCTTCTGGGCGGTGCCGGACATACGTCCGCACTCTATACGGACGAGGCCTGCCAGGACCGCATAACGCTCTTCCAGAACAAAATGCCCACAGGGCGTACTCTCATCAACATGCCGTCCTCCCAGGGCGCCATAGGCGATGTCTACAACTTCCGCCTGGCCCCGTCCCTGACGCTTGGCTGCGGCAGCTGGGGCGGCAACTCCGTGAGCGAGAATATCGGGGTCAAACACCTTATGAACATCAAGACCGTTGCCTGCCGCAGGGAAAACATGCTCTGGTTCCGCGTGCCGCGCAAAATCTACTTCAAGCTGGGGTGCCTGAGGCCGGCCCTGACCGAATACAGCGACAAGAAGCGCGCCCTCATTATGACCGACAACACCATGGTCACCCTGGGGTACGTTGCCAAGGTGCAGGAAGTGCTTGAGGATCTCGGTATAGACAGCCGCGTCTTCAGCGAGGTGCGCCCTGATCCCGACATGGCCACGGCACAGCTGGCCCTGAACCTGGCAAACAGCTTTGAGCCCGACCTCATTGTGGCCCTTGGCGGCGGATCGCCCATGGATGCTGCCAAGATAGTATGGCTCATGTACGAAGTGCCAGGCATGCACCTGGACGACATTGCCCTGCGCTTCATGGACATACGCAAGCGCATCGTCTCCTTCCCCGAGCTTGGCCGCAAGGCCGAGATGGTCTGCATACCCACTACATCGGGCACGGGATCGGAAGTGACGCCCTTTGCGGTCATCACCGACGAAAAGACGGGCTTCAAGTACCCTGTTACGGACTACGCCCTGACGCCGGACATGGCCATCGTGGATCCGGACTTTGTCATGAACCAGCCCAAGTCCCTGTGCGCAGCCGCAGGCCTGGACGTGCTGACGCACGCCATAGAGGCCTACACCTCGGTCATGGCCAGCAACTACGCAGACGGGCAGGCCATGGAAGCCATACGCCTGGTCTTCAAGTACCTGAAGAAATCGGTCAACAAGGAAGGCAACTGGGTAACAGCCAGGGAAAAGATGCATTATGCCGCCACTATCGCCGGCATGGCCTTTGCAAATGCCTTCCTGGGCGTCTGCCATTCGCTGGCACACTCCCTGGGCTCCACCTTCCATCTGGCCCACGGCCTGGCCAATGCCCTCATGCTGTCCTATGTCATTGAGTACAACGGCACGGACAACCCCACCAAGCAGGGCATGCTGCCGCAGTACAAGTACCCCTGGGTCAAGGGCCGCTATGCCCGCATAGCCGACATGCTGCATCTGGCAGACGACATTGAGGGCGACACGCCCGAGGCCAGGGGCAAAAAGATGGCGCGCCTGGTCCAGGCCATAGAGCAGCTCAAGAAGGACTGCGGCATTCCCGGCTCGCTGCAGGAAGCAGGCGTGCAGGAATCCGAATTCCTGGCCAAGCTGGACGACATGTCCATGAGGGCCTTTGACGACCAGTGCACCGGCGCCAACCCGCGCTACCCCCTTATAGACGAGCTTAAGGAGCTCTACCGCAAGGCCTTCTACGGCGTTCCGCCCCGTGCCATGCAGGATGAAGGGAAGAAGGCATAAGGCAGGCTACGGCCTGACAGAAAAGCATACGATATAAAGGACGGTCCCCTGGCTCCATAGTGAATATATGGAACAGGGGACCGTTTTTATTCCTTTACCGGGCTTCTTTGGCTTTTTCTGTTTTAGTTCTGTTTAATCAAATCACAGATATTGCCTTTTCTGTATGCAAAAGAGTACTCAGGCATTGGCAAGATTAAGTAAAAAATCCTTCAAGCTTTGCAAAGCGGGAGAATTCACATCAAATGCATTGGCATTACTGGCTTCGCCAATTTTGAGCCCGACATACCTGTCTGTACAGGAAAAATATCCGTGAAGACGATTTTTATGCAAGTGACGTAATGTATATTTGCTAAGTACTGCATCAACATCATGTAAAATTTCACTTGCATCAGAAGCACGCAATACATCCAAACACAAATCTTCTAATGTGCCATTTACTGGTCTATCGCTACACGACGGAAATAAGACAAAACCAGTAGATATATTGGCATCTTTTGAAATTTGGAAAGGACTCGATGAAGCAGGCAGACCAAATTTCTTTAATATACTGCAAATATTTCCGGATGCAGCCAAATGATCTTTTTCAGCATCCCTAATAACGCCAATTGCTTTTACATTCTGGTATCCTTGCATGAGTTGAAATGTTTCCAGGAAGTGACAAAGGTCATTAATCCCTTTGAAGTCAAAAACCTGAAAAGATTGAAAAAATGTATTTTCTTTAGATAATTCTTCAAGTAACCAAATTAAAAAATGTAGAGCATCCGCACCTTCACAAAGAAGTACATGTGGCGTTTTAATTTTATTTTGTTCAATGGGCATTAGCGGATCTCCATATCAGATTCAATGGCAAACTTAAATGCTTCTGAAGAGAAAGAATGTGGGACAATTTCGCCATTCTCTCTGCCTAAACGAATATACCTGAAAGGCTGTAGTTTATTGTTTTTTTCTTGTGCTAGGAATTCTGTGCTTTGCAAACATTCATAACTGTGCGTAGTGGCAAATATTTGTGTATTTGTTTCTTTAGCAGCTTTTGCAATTGTTTCCCAAAGTTTATCATAAAAAGAGTAATGAAAGCCATTCTCAATCTCGTCTATCAATACAATACCGTCTTTATTTGTCAAGATAGAACAAATAATCGCAAGAAGTTTATTGATTCCGTCACCCATTGCTGATAAAGGCAACAAACAATTATCCTTCCGCTTTGCATATATATTTATAACATTATCAACCTGAATTGCTGAAAGCTCAACAATATCCGAATCGAGCATCCGGAGTATTTCAACAACACGTTCTTTGTGTCCAGCAAGCTCTATTTTCCCAAAGATATGAGCAATACTATTGATGTGATCTGTTGATCTGGGACTTATAAATTGAACAGTCAAGTCTGTCTTCCGAGGAGATGGCTTCCAGTGAGTACTCAGACTGCCAACCTGAGGAATAAAATGTCCTGTGAATTCTTTTTTATTTTCAATACAAATGACCTTGAGCGGATAACTGTCAGGTAACAGTCTCTGCTCTGGTTGCAAGGGCACCTGCGGCACAGGCATAATAAACGATGTATCTTTCTGGAAGGAAACAGAATGTTCAGCCCCATTGTCATCAATACAGACAATCTCCAACGCATGGGAAACATCACGGCTATGGAACATTGGCTCCCACAAAAGCTCAGGAGCAAAAGAACGAAGTGGCACTCCTCGTATTGCACTTGTTCTTATCCAAAATTCGGGACTGCTACAGGTAGACAGCAGGAGAATGCTTTCCAGTATTGCTGACTTGCCTACGTTGTTTTTTCCAGAAATAAGCGTAATCATTCCAAGATTATCAAGAGTAAGATCCTTCAGGCACCGCATATTTTTTATTTGTAACTTTGAAATCATAACTTCCTCTCAATTTTCGACATAACAGTTTAGAAGATTGGCTGAATAATTACTTAATCTCAAAGGAAAACTGCTTCCCGTCCTCTGCTTTCTCCCTGTCCTTTGTCATGGACAGCAGCGTCGTGACAAGCACCCTGACAAGGCCCAGCCCCAGCAAAAAGCCCGAGGCGCCCAGGACAAGCTCAAAGAAGCGGAGCGCGTACAGGGTAACGCCCTCTGCCCAGATGCTGTGCGCCGGAATGACAAGCAGGATGCACGACAATGCGGCCGATACAAGATGCCACACCAGCAAAAAGCCCGCATAGGAGATCCGCCTCCGCCTTGCAGCGCAGGCCTCGCTGTCACTGTTCCTGTCACTGCCCTTGTCCCTGTCATGCACCGCAGCCCATGCCAGGACAAGCATAGTCACGACATCTATGAGGCACAGCCCGGGCATGGTGCAGACGATGACAATGGAAAGCATGGAAAAATCGATCATATAGAGATACTCGGCACTCTCAAACAGCGCCCATATGGCGGCAGGGAGAACCAGCAGCCAGACATAGCCGCAGGCATTCTTCACAAGGGAGGACAGGCTCATAATGCGTTCCAGCGTATCAGGCCTGATTAGGACAGGTAGTGCCAGCCGCGGACAATCACTGTCCAGGTCGGACCGGCCATGAGCGAGGCAAAGAACAAAAGCATGCCGTAAAAAAGGCAGGGAAAGCGCTCAAACCAGTAGAGGCAGAGGCCAAGGCTGAACAGGGCTCCGCAGCAGTAGGCCGGCGAATAGGCAAAAAATTCCGGAACGGACACTGTCCAGAGCATGGCTGTTGCCACAGGATTCCAGCCGGCTGCAGGCTGCCCTGTCAGAAGCCCCGCACAGAACGTGGGCAAAAAGAGCATGCAAAGGGGGACGACGATGCGGCAGATGAGAGGCAGTAATGACTTGTTCATAGTGACAGGAACATACAGTGTGCATCCCTGATCTGGCAAGCGCCCGGCTTTGCGCAGGCATTCAGGGCCATGCGTGCCTTTGCCGGAACTTAGAGTCAGCTGTTCTCTCTAACGGCCTTGCTGCCGGCTTTTCTTCTGCTCTTCCTGCCTTTTTCAGTCTCTGCTGCCTTGTCATCGCCTGCAGCATCAGCCGCTGTACCGGCGGTCTTGCTTTTTCTGGGTTCCTTCGCCGCCTTGGCAGCAAGGCCCAGTGCCACCAGCTTGCGCATGACGCCCGGGACGACATGCCCCCAGTGCTCGTCTTTTTCAGCCGCATCCGTGGCATGCTCTGCATCCCTGGTGACCGAGAGCAGGTCGTCCATTACATTCCGGTATGACTCTTTCTTCAAAAGTCCGGCTTTTCTCATCCTTTCGATGATTCTGCACGTTATAATTGACGCTATCAGGGTAACAAACTCTGACCCGATGACGGCAAAGTCCCTGTCTTCGCCATATTTGTTCATGCCGGCCCTGTTGCCGTACCCTTCAAGGACAATCTCCAGCATGCGGCGTTCTTCATAGCTGCAAAAGACATCCTTTGCATCCAGGTTCCTGTCTGTCTCCAAAACAAAGAAGCCGTCATTTCTCTCTATGTCCAGGCAGTCCTGCAAGCTGCAAGAACTGTTTTTCAGGCTATTCTGCTTAAAAGCGTGATATGCAGCCAGGCCCTTGTGCGGATCCTGGAAGCTGTAGAGGAAATGGCCGTCAGGCAGCTCCTGTTTTTTGCCCAGCACTCTTTTTTCAAAGGCGTCAAAGGCAAATTCAGGCGTCAGCATGTCATACCGGGCAATGCGCTCGTCATCCAGGCTGACAGGAGCAATGAAGCAGAATCCCTTCTCTGAGTTGATCTGCTTCTCAAGGCCTTTTGTTGCAAACGTCCTGTCCGCAACAACAATCCCGCCGTTAATGTCGTTTTCGCGGATAAAATGGGCAATGACAGCGTCACTGAGCCGGTTGTCAGGATAGGCTTCTGCAAAAAGAATTTCCCTGTTTCTTATGTTGTATGCGTATACTACCGGTATGGTATAGCACTCAGGATCGGTTTTGAATGCTATGTCTGACAGGCAGTCATAAAACATGGTACGATGCCTGGCAATGGCATCAATTCCTACTGCATCAGCATCGGTAAGCCTGGAAAAACGGCAATACAGAAAGTTCTGGCGCATGACGGAATTCAGTCCCACTGTTAGCAGCAAAGCCTCCATGGTACTTGCAGCCAGCGACAGGCCCGGATAATAGACGCTCAGGAACGTTTTATTGTAGAAGTCGGCATAATGGCGCATCTCCAGCCCCGGATTCATGACGCGGATGCAGGCTGCAAGGACAATGCGCAATGCCGAAGCAGAATTGGTTATCCTGTACATGTCTTCCAGGATGTCGTCCAGCACATCATGAATGAGCGCAGCTGCGCCGTATGACAGCAATTTTCCCTTTCCGCTTCCTTCCTTGTCTTCCAGAGGCACAAACTTGCTGTCTATAATATAGCCGACAAGCATCCCGCTTACGGGAAAAGGCATGCCGTCAACGTAATTCACAGTGGCTTTTCCCCTGACAGGGTATTGTTTCGGCCCGGGACGGCCGGTATTGCCGACAACTGTATTTTCGGGCCTTGGGACAGCCAGTATTTCAGCAGGTACTTTCATATCTGTTTTCTCACGAAGTTAAGAGGCAAGAGCCTTTTCATGTAGACGATGCAGGGCTAATGCTCATGACGGCTGCGCCATCCGTCAGCCTGCATCTGCAAACTGCGCCCTATGCGGACCAGGAAGAGATTTGTTCTTCCGCCGCAATTTTGCCTATACTACAGGCAGTCCCCATGCAATACAACTGCCATGCAGACGTGAAACAATTCACAATTGACGCTTGACAGTCATTTTTTTAGCATACCCTCCTTGACAAAACACAAGTACAGCCGTACAAGAAACGATCAACTTCCATTTCATTAACTATTAACCAAGCGAGGATTCCATGCTGGCAAATCGTGGTAAAGCACTAACATTTGACGATATTCTCCTTGTTCCAAACTATTCGGAAGTAACACCAGACATGGTGGATGTTTCCACATGGCTGACTCCGGATATTCCCCTGAAGACGCCTCTTCTGTCCGCAGCAATGGACACTGTGACAGAGGCAGCCATGGCTATCTCCATGGCCCGCATGGGCGGCATCGGCGTCATTCACAAGAACATGTCCATTGAAAGGCAGCGCCTTGAAGTTGAAAAGGTCAAGAAAAGCGAGTCAGGCATGATCCTGGATCCCGTGACCATCAATTCCAACGGCACTGTGAGCGAAGCTTTGGAGCTGATGCATGACTTCAGCATCTCAGGCCTGCCTGTTGTCGATGACGGACAGCTTGTCGGCATCCTGACAAACCGCGACGTGCGCTTTGTCGAAGACGGCAGCAAGGTGCAGGTCAAGGAAGTCATGACTTCCAAAGACCTTGTGACCGTGCCCCTTGGCACCTCCCTTGAGGAAGCCAAGCGCCACCTGCATGAGCACCGCATTGAAAAGCTGCTGGTGGTTGATGAAAACAAGCACCTGAAGGGCCTTATCACCATCAAGGACATAGACAAGGTCCAGAAGTATCCCAATGCCTGCAAGGACGATCACGGCCGCCTGCGCGTGGCAGCCGCCATTGGCGTCACTGCCGACACGCTGGAGCGCACAGAAGCCCTTCTGGCCGGCGGCGCTGACGCCCTGGTCATGGATTCAGCCCATGGGCATTCAGCCAACATTCTGCGCACCATACGCGAAGTAAAGGGCGCATTTCCCAACTGCCAGCTCATCGCCGGCAACGTGGCCACCTATGACGGCGCAAAGGCCATTTTGCAGGCCGGTGCCGACTGCGTCAAAATCGGTATCGGACCTGGCTCCATCTGCACCACCCGCATCGTGGCCGGCGTAGGCGTGCCCCAGGTTACTGCCATCATGGAAGGCAGCCGCGCAGCCAGGGAAATGGATCGTTGCTGCATCGCTGACGGTGGCATCAAGTTCTCCGGCGATATCGTCAAGGCTCTCACTGTCGGCGCCCACAGCATCATGATCGGCTCCCTCTTTGCAGGTACCGAGGAAAGCCCGGGCGAAACCGTTCTCTACCAGGGACGTACCTACAAGGTATACCGTGGCATGGGCTCCATTGACGCCATGAAGGACGGCAGCTCCGACCGCTACTTCCAGCAGCGCAGCAAGAAATTTGTGCCTGAGGGCATTGTGGGACGCGTTCCCTACCGCGGCAGCGTCAAGGACGTCGTGTACCAGCTCGTCGGCGGCGTGAAGTCAGGCATGGGGTACCTAGGTTCTCCCACCATCCCCGAACTCTACGCCAAGGGATGCATCTGCGAAATCTCCCCTGCGGGCCTGCGCGAAAGCCACGTGCATGACATCGTCATCACCAAGGAAGCGCCCAACTACCGCATGGACAACAATTAACCGTTCCGGACAATCCGGATACTTTCTGGCACGGCTGAGCGCACTGCGTATGCATGTGCACCCAGCCGTTCTGTCTTCCAGGCACTGGATGGCAGGACGTGGCAAAAAGCAGCCAGACTGTCTCTTGCAGACAATATGAGGAATCGGGGCATGCCCAACAAGGTCATAATTATCGATTACGGCTCACAGGTGACACAGCTTATTGCCCGCCGTATCCGTGAAGCCGGCGTCTATTCTGAAATTCATCCCTGCACTGTCAAGGCAAGCGATGTAAAGGCCATGAATCCGCAGGCAATAGTGCTTTCCGGCGGTCCTGCCAGCGTTGGCAGCAAGGATGCACCTGTCCTGGACAAAGGCCTTCTTGAGCTGGGCGTCCCTGTCCTTGGCATCTGCTACGGCATGCAGCTTCTGACTGCCTCCCTTGGCGGACGCCTGGCCCAGTCCACGACCCGTGAATATGGTCCGGCAGAACTCACCATCACCAAGGACTGCGCCCTCTGGAAGGGCCTGCCCGGATCCTCCCGTGTGTGGATGAGCCACGGCGACCGCGTGCTGGAAGTCCCGGAAGGCTTTTCTGTCACCGGCAGGACGCCCACCCTGGACGTGGCGGCCATGGCTGACGAAAAGCGCCGCATCTATGCCGTGCAGTTCCATCCCGAGGTTCACCATACGGATCTCGGCACGGACATGCTGCGCAATTTTGTCTTCAACATTGCCGGCCTTGCGCCCGACTGGACCATGTCCTCCTTTGTGGAGCGCGTCGTGGCCGAAATGCGCGAGAAAGTTGGCGACAGGCATGTCATCTGCGCCCTCTCCGGCGGCATTGACTCCACTGTGGTCTCAGTGCTGCTGCACAAGGCCATAGGCAAAAACCTGCACTGCATCTTTGTGGACAACGGCCTTTTGCGTGCCCATGAGGTGGAAGACGTCAAAACGCTTCTCAGCGACAACCTTGACGTCAATCTCACCGTGGTCGATGCGGCCAAGCGCTTCCTGGACAAGCTGAAAGGCGTTGATGATCCGGAGAAGAAGCGCAAGATCATCGGGCATACCTTTATCGAGGTGTTCGACGAGGAAGCCAAGAAGATTCCCCAGGTGGATTTCCTGGCCCAGGGCACGCTCTACCCCGATGTCATCGAGTCCATTTCTGCCAAGGGCCCCAGCGCTGTCATCAAGAGCCACCACAATGTGGGCGGCCTGCCCGAGACGATGAAGCTGCAGCTCATCGAGCCTTTGCGCGAGCTCTTCAAGGACGAGGTCCGCAAGGTGGCCCAGGAACTTGGCCTGCCTGACTCGCTGGTGTGGCGCCAGCCCTTCCCCGGACCCGGCCTGGCTATCCGCGTGCTTGGCGAAGTGACAGAGGAAAGGCTCGGCATTCTCCGTGCCGCCGATGAAATTGTCCAGGAAGAAATGCGTGCCAGCGGCTGGTACCGCAAGGTGTGGCAGGGCTTTGCCGTGCTTCTGCCCCTGCGTACCGTTGGCGTTATGGGCGATGACCGCACCTATGAGCATGTCATAGCCCTGCGTGTCGTTGACAGCGTTGACGCCATGACGGCAGACTGGTCGCGCCTGCCCCATGACCTGGTGGCAAAGATTTCCGGACGCATCATCAATGAGGTCAAGGGCGTAAACCGCGTCGTGTATGACGTTTCCTCCAAGCCGCCCAGCACCATTGAGTGGGAATAATTCCGGGTTTCTGAAAAGAAGATAAGAGCTGTCTGATTTCAAACGAAGTTGGACAGCTCTTTTTATTTGCGTTTGTCCGCCGGAAAGTCTATTGGAAAAATATTGACGCAACGCATCAACAAGAATAATTTCACTGCAAGAGGTGGTACGCTATGATTGCAGAAGAAGTAAGAGAACTGAGAGTTTCTATGGGAATGACTCGCAGGAAATTTTGTGAGTACTTTAATATCCCATATCGTACCATGACAGATTGGGAGGTGGGAAAACGCAAGATGCCGGAATATCTTTTCAAATTGATGGAATACAAGGCTACGGCTGAGAAACTAGTTGAAGCGAATTAAAAACTTTTGGAGATGATTTTATGATTACAACAGAATCTATAACACTAAAAATACCGACAGGCATGTCAAAATATTTGACAGCTGTGGATCCGGAAACTGAACTCACAAGAAATGCGTTGTTGCTGTATCCATACATATTGAATCAAACTATATCTCACGGACGTGCAGCGGAAATTCTTGGAATCAGAAAGTCTGAGTTGATTGATTTGTATGACAGGATTGGCTATTCTTATTTGGATATGACGATGAATGATCTGGATGCAGAACTGAATACATACAGAGAACTTAAAAAGAAGAGGGCTGGAGAATGATTGTAGTATCTGACACAACACCGCTAATATCTCTTCTTAAAATCAACAGGATAGATTTGTTGAAGAAGCTATTTGGTGAAGTGCTGATACCGGAGGTCGTTTTCAGAGAACTCACGATTGATGAGAGATTTCGATTGGAAGCTGAGCGGATACGACAGGAAGAATTTATCATTGTAAAATTAGTGGCGAATCCAGAGGCAGCAAGCTTATTAAGGCGAGCAACAGGTCTTGATCAAGGTGAAAGCGAGGCAATTGTCTTAGCAGATGAATGGAAAGCTGAACTACTCTTGATGGACGAGGCAAAAGGAAGAAATGTGTCAGCTCAAATGGGACTCAAAATTATGGGAACTATTGGCATCCTTATGGCCGCATACGAGGAGTATGAACTGACAGCTGATGAAGTCAGAGAATGTATACATGGATTACAGCGTGCGGGACGCCATATTGGGCAGAGACATTATCAGTTACTATTGGATAGACTGAGAGATTAATTTTGCTAATAACTTCAGCTATTCAGTATTTGATGCCGCTACAAATGAAGCAGAAGGGTTTTC
>CAVJEZ010000019.1:4009-16847 GCA_963648625.1 Odoribacter splanchnicus | reverse complement strand
TGGTCAAGGACGGGGAAGGTGCCACAAAGGTCATGCACATCCATGTGCAGGGTGCAGATTCCGATGCCGATGCCGAACAGATTGCCCGTACAGTGGGCCATTCCCAGCTTGTCAAGACGGCCATCTATGGCCGGGATGCCAACTGGGGCCGCATCGTTGCCGCCATCGGCCGCAGCGGCGTGCACATGCATCCCGAAGATGTATCTGTCTCGCTGTGCGGCGTTGATCTGTTCCGCAACGGGCAGCCTCTTGGCGGCAACTTTGACGCCCAGCTGGAAGGCCCGTTGAAGGAAGAAGACATTCCTATCGAGATCAGCGTAGGCAAGGGACCGGGAAGCTACCTGCTTGAGGCCTCGGACTTAAGCATAGGCTACGTCAAGCTGAATTCCGATTACCGCTCCTAAGCTCTGAAAAACGCATCAGGAACAGCCCCATTTTCCATATAGTCGAGCATACAAGGCATGGCATCGCGCCATGCCTTTTTTTTGGTAAATATCTTTCTTGCAATCAACAACTATTCCTAATAAGATAACGAGAAATACACCTTATCTTCAATGTGGTCCTGAGCCTTTGCGGCAAAGGCCATCAGGGAAGAACTATCAGGGGGAGGGAATTGCATGGATGCTGTCCTGCTGTCACGGCTGCAGTTTGCTGTGGCTGTCTTTTTCCACTTTATCTTTGTTCCGCTCACGCTGGGACTGTCTCTTCTCATTGCCTGGATGGAGACAAAATACGTCCGGACACATGATGAAATATGGCTCAAGCATACAAAATTCTGGGGAAAGCTTTTCCTCATCAATTTTACGCTGGGCGTTGTCACGGGCATTACGCTGGAATTCCAGTTTGGCACCAACTGGTCGCGCTACTCTGAATACGTCGGCGACATCTTCGGGGCCCTGCTTGCCATAGAGGCAACCGTTGCCTTCTTCATGGAATCCACCTTTCTTGCCGTATGGCATTTCGGCTGGAAGAAGCTGAGCCCGAAGGCCCACTGCGTCTGTGCCTGGCTTGTCTTTATTGCCAGCAACATTTCGGCGCTGTGGATTATTCTTGCCAATGGCTTTATGCAGAATCCCACAGGATTTGTGCTGAACAACGGCCGTGCCGAGCTTGAGAGCTTCATGCAGGTTGTCACCAATCCCTATGCCTGGGGACTGTATGCCCACCAGCTTGCCACAGCCTGGATGCTTGCCGCCTTCTTTGTGCTCGGCATTTCTGCCTGGCACATACGCCGCAACTACCACTTTGCCTATTTCTTTACGCAGAGCTTCCGCTTTGCCGCCCCCATAGCCCTGGTCCTGGCCCTGCTGATAGCGCTCACCGGAGACATCACAGGACAGAATGCCGCCCAAATGCAGCCCGCCAAGCTGGCTGCCATGGAAGGGCACTGGGAGACAGGCACAAATGTTCCGTTTTATCTCCTTCAGCTGCCTGATGAGGAAAACGAACAAAACAGCATAGAGGCCCTGGGCATACCCGGCGTGCTGAGCTTTCTGAGCTATCACGACGTTAATGCCGAGGTAAAAGGCCTTAAGGACTTTCCAAAGGAAGACAGGCCTCCGGTTCTCGCAACATTCCTGAGCTTCCGTGTCATGATACTCCTGGGCGGCCTCTTTATCCTGCTTGCGGCATGGGCTTTTGTGCAGCGCAAAAAGGACATTCCGGATCCGCGCCTGACAGCCATCCTGCCATGGATGATTCCCCTGCCCTATTTTGCCATCTTTGCCGGCTGGGCCGTCTCGGAAGTCGGCCGCCAGCCATGGATAGTCTATAACCTCATGCGCACCTCGGATGCGGTATCGCCGGTTCCTGCCGACAACATCCTGTTCTCTCTTGCCGGCTTTATCGTTGTCTATGCCGTTCTTGGCATTCTCGACATCTTCCTGCTCATCAAATACGCCCGCAAGGGTCCTGAGGGGGTCTAGCCATGCTGGAAACCATTTGGTTCATACTCTGGAGTCTGCTCTGGGCACTCTACTTTGTTCTTGACGGCTTTGACCTCGGCATTGGCAGCCTGCTTCCCTTTGCAGCCAAAACCGAAGGCGACCGCCGCATCCTGTACAATGCCACAGGCCCCTTCTGGGACGGCAACGAGGTATGGCTCATCTCTGCAGGCGGCGTCACGTTTGCAGCCTTCCCCAAGACCTATGCCGTCATGTTTTCGGCTCTTTATGTTCCGCTCCTGCTTTTGCTCTTCATGCTTATCTTCCGTGCGGTCTCCTATGAATTCCGCAACAAGGTAGCCAGTGCATGGTGGCGCACCATATGGGATGCCGTCCACTTCCTCACCAACAGCATTGCCGCCCTTCTACTTGGCATTGCCTTTGCCAACCTCTTCATGGGCATTCCTGTTGATGCAGAAGGCATCTTCCACGGCTCTCTTCTGACCTTCCTTTCCCCTTATGCACTGGCCGGCGGCATCTTCTTCCTGGCCATATTCTGCCTGCACGGGGCATTGTGGCTCTGCTTTAAGACTGAAGGAGACCTGCAGGAAAAGGCCCTGTCCTTTGTCCATCTGTTCTGGCCGCTGGTCCTTGTCCTGCTTCTGGCCTTCCTTGTCCTCACCTTTTTCTGCACCGATCTCTTTGACAACTATCTTGCCAACCCGCTTCTGCTGGTAATTCCCCTGGCAGCCCTTGCCGGACTCATCGGCATACGGGTCATGCTCAGGCAGGAAAGGATTCTTGCTGCCTTTGCCAGCAGCTGCGTCTTTATCACAGGCGTGACCTTCTTTGGCGTCATGGGCATGTTCCCGAGAATGCTCATTTCCACACTGTCACCAGAGGCAACCCTGACTGCCTTTAATTCTGCCTCAAGCGGACTCACGCTGACCATCATGCTCTGTGTTGCCCTGGTCATGGTGCCGATCGTCCTCATCTACCAGTTCTGGTGCTACAGGCTTTTCTCGCACAAGCTGGATGCCAAGCAGGTACTGGCCGATCCGCATGCCTATTAGGCACTGCCGCCATCTCTTTTTCCGTAACTGCTGACACTGAAAACAGACAAGCCCTGCCCCCGCAAGCATATGCGGAAGGCAGGGCTTTTTCTGATTTGTTTTTCTCTCCGGCCAGGGAGAGGCAGTGTTATTTCTTGGCGGATTCAGCAGCGTCTTTGGCACCAGCGGCATTTTCGGCAGGAGCCTGGGCATTCTGCTCAACGGCTGCGGCCTCTTTGGAAGCTTCCTCAGCGGCTGCCTTGAAATCAATGGTCACCTTGTTAAAGGCATCCATCACTTCACTGGTCACATCAAGCCCCTTGTCCTGGGCAACAACGGCTTCAGAACGGAGAACGACCTTGTAGCCTTTCTGGTCGCGCACTTCCGCGACTGTCTTGATAAGGCGTTCAAGCAGGGTATTGGTTGCAGCGGCCTCTTCCTGCTGGAAACGCTGCTGCAGGCTGCCGAAGAGGACCTGGAATTCCTGCAGGGCCTTTTCATCCTTGGGATCTTTCTGCAGCTTGCCCTGGGCAGCAACAAGCTGGTCGTTATAGCTCTTCTGCAGATCGGCAACAAAGGCCTGGGCGGCCTTGCCGGGCTCGCTGTTGGTGATAACGCGGCCCAGATCGACCACGGCTATTTCATTCTGGACGCTTTTCTGGTCCTGCTGGCAGGCTCCCTGCAAAAGGCAGAGAGCGAGCAGGGGAAGAAGAAATTTTACGGTAGACATGATGCTTACCTCTAAGGCGCCGGCAATACAGGATCACCGGGGAAAATACATGTATAATACATGCTGAAGATATATGGCAAAGAGGGCTTTCAATACGTTTTTTATGTGCCCTCTTCAAGGCATTTCTTTTGCGGCGTATAAAAGGTCCTGAAGTTACCCGGGACGGAGTATTATTCAGAAGCCTTGTCTGACGCTCGCAGGCTAAACATACATTCTTTCTCTTCCCCTGCAAAAAGGGTATAGCAGGGAAAGCCTGTCCTGATGCAGGCAGTTCCCACCCCGTTATACCCGGTCCTTCTCCTTCCTTTGATTTTTGAGAAACGCTTCATGTCCCGTCCTTCCCGTCCTCCTGTCATAGAGCCGGCACCGCAGCCGGAAAAACTGCCCCTGGGAAAAGGAAATCCCTGGCTTGCCCCGCTTGCGGGCTATACTGATCTGCCCTTCCGCAGATTGTGCCGCGAATACGGGGCAAAATGCTGCGTCACGGAAATGGTCAGCGCCAAGGGGCTTGTGTATGCCGGCAAGGATACCTGGCGCATTCTGGAAACAGACCGGTATGATACGCCACTTGTCGTGCAGCTCTTCGGGAGCGAGGCAGCAAGCCTTGGCAGGGCCGTGGCCATGCTGCGCGACAAGGGATTTGCCTGGTTTGATCTCAATATGGGATGCTCCGTGCCCAAGGTTGCCCGCCAGGGGGCAGGCTCTGCCATGCTGAAGGATCCGGAGAATGCCCTGCAATGCGCCAGGGCCATGCTGGCCGAGGCAGGCGAGGGGCATGTTACCTTCAAGCTCAGGCTTGGCATTACAGAGGATACCTGCAACTGGCTTGATATGGCACTGCGCCTTGAAGAGGCAGGAGCCGGCCTCATTACCCTGCATCCGCGTACTGCAAAACAGGGCTTCGGGGGACAGGCGCGCTGGGAGGAACTGCAAAGGGCAAAGGAAAAGCTTTCCGTCCCTGTCATTGCCTCAGGCGATCTTTTTACGGCAGAAGACGGCATGCGCTGCCTTGAAAGCACCGGGGCGGACGCTGTCATGTACGCAAGAGGGGCGCTCACCAATCCGGCCATTTTTGCCGATCATACGGCCCTGGCAGAGAAAAGGCCCGCGCCGGAGCGCACGCGCCAGGATCTGCAGGACATGATACGCCGCCACATGGAGCTTATCTCCGTATACGGCGACGAGGAAAATGCGCTTTTCCGCCTGCGCAGCATCGTGCCCCGCTACGTGCGCTCCTTCCCCGGCATACGCCGCCTGCGCCAGAGCCTCTGCCAGTGCAGAAGCTTCTCCGAGCTTGATGACATTCTCTCTGCCTTCATGGCAGTCCGGGACGATGCGGACATCTCTCAGGATCCCGTATCCGCCATCTGATTCGCTTCCGGACAAAAAACAAACAGGAAGAACAAACAATGCTGGTACAACGCGCCAAAACAGCCGGCTTCTGCATGGGCGTCAGCCTCGCCCTGCACAAGCTGGACAATGCCATCCGCAAAAATTCCGCCTCTTCCGGCAAAAGGCTGTGCACCCTGGGCCCCATTATCCACAATCCGCAGGTCTTAAGCGACTATGAAAAAAAAGGCGTTACCTGCCTTGGCAATACAGACACGGTCACTTCCGGCGACGTGGTCATAATCCGGGCCCACGGCATTACCAAGGAAGTTGAACAGACATTGCGCATGAGCGGCGCCACTATCATTGATGCCACCTGCCCCAGGGTCAAAAAAGCCCAGACAGCCATAGATTCTGCCACGACAAACGGCTCTTCCCTGCTCCTGTTCGGCGAGGCTGACCACCCCGAGGTCAAGGGGCTTATGTCCTATGCCAGGGGCGGCAAATTTGTCTTTCCCGATCTTGATACGCTGAAAGGCATGACGCTCAACCCTGATGAATCCTGGGTTATCGCCTCACAGACAACGCAGAATGCCACGGCCTTCACAGCCATCTGCAGTTATCTCAAAAGCATGCTGCCAAGCCTTTCCATCCTGGACACCATCTGCGATGCAACCGGGGAGCGCCAGGAGGAAGCAGGCCTGATAGCAGCAGGCGTCGATGCCATGGTCGTTGTGGGCGGACACCAGAGCGGCAATACCAAGCGCCTGGCCATGCTGGCAGCAGAAAAAGGCATCAGCGCCTACCATGTGGAAAGCATAGCCGAACTGAAAAAGGAATATTTCACCGGAATGCACAAGATAGGGCTGACTGCCGGGGCTTCCACGCCCAAAGCCCTGATTGACGAAGCAGAACAGTGGCTTCTTGGCCTCTGAAAAAGGCATCCCCGCCCTGCCCGGAAGCAGGACACTAGCAAGATCAGCACTTTGCTTCGTTGCCAAGATTTCTGACAGGGGCTACAATCCGGACCATCTTTCTGAGCCGTCTTTCTCTTCTCAGGCCGTGTGCGCAGGTTTCTGCCAGTCTGTACAAGGGAATACCCTGTCTTTCAAGGAGTTTTGCTCATGCCCAAGAAAATTATTGTTATTGGCGGCGTAGCGCTCGGCCCCAAGGCCGCCTGCCGCTGCAAGCGCCTGGATCCGTCTGCGGAAGTGACCCTTTTTGACGAGAATGCGCTTATTTCCTACGGCGGATGCGGCATTCCCTACTTTGTCGGCGGAGACATACAGAATGTGACCGACCTGTGCTCCACTCCATACCACACGGTGCGCAATCCCGACTTTTTTGCCTCCATGAAGGGCATCAAGGTCCTGAACAACACCAGGGTTGTTTCCATCAGCCGCCAGGATAAAACTGTCACGGCCCGCAGCATGCTGACCGGACAGGAAAGCGTCTATCACTATGACAAGCTGGTGCTGGCCACAGGAGCCAGCCCCCGCAAGGCCAATATTCCGGGGGCTGATCTTGCCAATGTCTTCACTCTCACCAAGCTTGAGGCTGCCGATGCCATCCGCAGCCAGATGGCAGGCAGCAAGGTAAACAGCGCCGTTGTCGTAGGCGGCGGCTTTATAGGCCTGGAAGCAGCCGTAGCCATGGCCGACATGTGGGGCGTCAAGGTCAGCGTCGTGGAAATGATGGACCAGGTCCTTCCCGGCGTCCTCTCCAAATCCCTGAGCGCCATGGCAAAGCATGACCTTGAAGCCCACGATGTCAGCGTCTACACAGGCGAAAAAGTCGTGAGCCTTGAAGGAAAGGACGGGGCAGTCTGCAAGGTTGTCACAGACAAGAGGGAAATTGAGGCCCAGCTTGTCATCTATTCCATAGGCTTTATTCCCAACGGGCAGCTGGCAAAGGAGGCTGGCCTTGAGACAACGCCTTTCGGGGCTGTTGTTGTCAACGAGCACATGCAGACCTCTGATCCTGACATTTATGCAGGCGGCGACTGCTGCTCCATCAAAAACCTCATTACAGGCAAGCAGGGCTACCTGCCCCTGGGCAGCATGGCAAACCGCCAGGGCCGCGTCATAGGTTCCGAGCTTGCCGGCGTCAGCGCCACCTTCCCGGGCTATGTGGGCACATGGGCTGTCAAACTGTTTGACATGTCCTTCTGCGGAACAGGCCTCACAGCCGATGGTGCAAAGAAGGCAGGCTTTGATGCAGCCGGCGTTATCGTGGAACAGCTGGACAAGGCACACTTTTATCCTGAAAAGAGCATGATGACTTTGGAGCTCGTTGTGGAAAAGGGCACCCGCAGGGTGCTTGGCATGCAGGGCGCCTGCACAGATCCCGACTCGCTCAAGGCCCGTGTTGACGCCGTGGCTGCCACACTGCAGTTTGGCAAGCCCACAGTTGACGACATCTGCGTTCTGGAAGTCGCCTATGCCCCGCCGTTTGCCGCTGCCATGGACGTCGTCAATGTGGTCGCCAATGTGGCTGACAACGTCCTTTGCGGGCGCATCAAGATGATTACAGCCTGCGAGTTCATGGACATGTGGAAAAACCGCGACAAGAACAACGTCTTCTTTATTGACACCAGGCCGCAGAAGGCAGGCGATGCCGTGCAGGCAAAGCACCCCGACTGGCATGCCATTTCCCTGGAAGCCATACAGACGCACTGGGACCAGGTTCCGAAGGACAGGCCTGTCGCCCTCATCTGCAATACGGGCCTTCGTGCCTATGATGCCGCCCTGGTTCTCAAAAACCACGGCATTGAAGATGTGTGCGAGTCCATGGGCGGCATGCAGTCCGTCCTGAAAATGGGCGAATCAGTCTAGCCTGCCGAATCTGCAATAATCTCAGGGACGCTTCTTTCGTTTTTCGGGAAGAAGCGTCCTTTTTTGTCAGGGGCAGGTCCCCTGCCGCAAATGCCGCATGGTGCCCGGGAACAGGTGCAAAAGCGCGCAAACATGCGCAAAATGCAGGCGTGACAAAGTTTTGTAACAAGGCTAAAAAACAAGAAAAGGGAGTCCAGTCTTAATTTTTCAAAAAAAGACTGTTCAATCAATCAGTTTTATGGTACGGTTTTCCCTAACCGGAAAAAGAATCTTTCTTGCCACACCGGACAACACGGTATCGAATCTGTCGAATCCTGGGCAGCAGGGCATTATGGCAAAGCCAGGTAACTGCTGCTGCGTATAACTTGTAAGGAGAACATCATGGCTAAAATGAAGACCATGGACGGCAACAACGCAACCGCATGGATTGCGTATGCCATGTCCGAAACTGCGGCCATCTATCCCATTACGCCTTCTTCGGTTATGGGCGAAGTTGTTGATGAGATGGCAGCCAAAGGCACAAAGAACATCTTCGGGCAAAAAGTCGCTGTCCGCGAAATGCAGTCCGAGGCTGGTGCTGCCGGTGCCGTGCACGGCATGCTGGCAGCCGGTTCCCTGACATCCACCTACACGGCATCCCAGGGCCTGCTCCTGATGATCCCCAACATGTACAAGATTTCCGGCGAGCTTCTGCCCGGCGTCTTCCATGTTTCCGCCCGTGCCCTGGCCAGCCACGCCCTGTCCATCTTCGGCGACCACCAGGACGTCATGGCCTGCAGGCAGACCGGCTTTTCCATGCTCTGCTCCTGTTCTGTCCAGGAATGCATGGATCTGGCACTGGTTGCCCACCTTTCCGCCATTGAATCCAGCGTCCCGGTCCTCCACTTCTTCGACGGCTTCAGAACTTCTCACGAAATCCAGAAAATCGAAGTCATCGACTACGAGGACATCAAGAAAATCGCTCCCTACGAGGCCATTGCCACTTTCCGCGACCGTGCAATGAGCCCCAGCCATCCCAATATCCGCGGCACTGCCCAGAACCCCGACATCTACTTCCAGAATGTCGAAGCGGGCAATGGCTTCCATGACGACGTTCCTAACATCGTGGAAGAAAACATGAAGAAGGTGGCTGCCATCACGGGCCGCAGGCATCACCTGTTCGAGTACTCCGGTGCTCCGGATGCCGACCGCGTCATCATCAGCATGGGCTCTTCCTGCGAAGTCATCGAGGAAACCATGCAGCACCTTATCGCCAACGGCGAAAAGGTCGGCCTGGTGCGCGTCCACCTGTACCGCCCCTTCTCTGCGGAGCACTTCCTCAAGGCCCTGCCTCACACCTGCCGCAAGATCACCGTGCTTGACCGCACCAAGGAACCCGGCTCCCTTGGCGAGCCCCTGTACCTTGACGTCTGCACCGTGCTCAAGGAAAAGGCCGTCTGTCCTTCTCCCCAGGTTGTCTGCGGCCGCTACGGCCTGGGTTCCAAGGACTTTACCCCCGGCATGGTCAAGGCCATCTACGACAACATGCTGGCCCTGTCTCCCAAGAACCACTTCACCGTGGGCATCACGGACGACATCACGCACCTCTCCCTTGAAGTGGAGCATGAGCTTGACACCGTGCCCGAAGGCACCATCCAGTGCAAGTTCTTCGGCCTCGGCGCTGACGGCACAGTGGGTGCCAACAAGCAGGCCATCAAGATCATCGGCGACAACACCGACCTCTATGCCCAGGCCTACTTTGCCTACGACTCCAAAAAGTCCGGCGGCTTCACCGTTTCCCACCTGCGTTTCGGCAAAAAGCCCATCCAGTCCTGTTACCTTATCTCCCATGCCGACTACATTGCCTGCCACAAGGCTGCCTATGTAACCCAGTACGATCTGCTGGACGGCATCAAGGACGGCGGCACCTTCGTCCTCAATACGGACTGGTCCCTTGAGGAAATGGAAAAGCAGCTGCCTGCTTCCATGAAGAACGTCATCGCCCGCAAGCATCTCAAGTTCTACACCATTGATGCCGTGAAAGTGGCACAGAACGTGGGCCTTGGCGGCCGCATCAACATGATCATGCAGACGGCCTTCTTCAAGCTGGCCCAGGTCATTCCGTTTGAGCAGGCTGTGGATCTCCTGAAGCAGTCCATCAAGAAGACCTACGGCAGCAAGGGCGACAAGATCGTCAACATGAACATCGCAGCCGTGGACCAGAGCATGGATGCCCTGCAGCTGGTGAACTACCCTGAATCCTGGGCAGACACCACGGAAGGCGCCGTTGTCTGCCATGACAACGACGATGAATACATTGCCTCCATTGTCCGTCCCATCCTGGCCCAGCGCGGCGACAAGCTGCCTGTGTCTGCCATGGCTCCCGACGGCATCATGGAAAGCGGCACGGCCGCCTGCGAAAAGCGCGGCGTAGCCATCATGGTTCCGGAATGGCAGCCTGACGAGTGCATCCAGTGCTGCCAGTGCTCCTTTGTCTGCCCCCATGCCACCATCCGTCCCGTGCTTGCCAGCGAGGAAGAGCTTGAAGGCGCTCCGGCAACGTTTGCCACAGTGGAAGCCAAGGGCAAGGAACTCAAGGGACTTAAGTTCCGCATGCAGGTCTATGCAGAAGACTGCCTGGGCTGCGGTTCCTGTGCCGATGTCTGCCCTGCCAAGAACAAGGCCCTCGTTATGAAGCCCCTGGCTACGCAGATCGAAGACCAGAAGGCCAACCTGGCATTTGCCGAAGCCTGCATCAGCTCCAAGAGCCACCTCATGGACCGCTTCTCCCTGAAGGGCTCCCAGCTGCAGCAGCCCCTGCATGAATTCTCCGGCGCCTGCGCCGGCTGCGGCGAGACACCCTACGTCAAGGTTCTCACCCAGCTCTTTGGCGAACGCATGTACATTGCCAACGCCACAGGCTGTTCCTCCATCTGGGGCGCGTCCTCCCCGACAACCCCCTACACGGTCAACAAGGAAAGCCACTGCGGTCCTGCCTGGGGCAACAGCCTCTTTGAAGACGCCGCCGAATACGGCCTGGGCATTGCCTCTGCCGTCAAGCAGCGCCGCGCCAAGCTGGCCGACCTGGTGCAGGAAGGACTGAAGACAGAAGGCATTTCTGCCGAGCTTTCCTCTGCCATGCAGAACTGGCTGGACAACATGGACGATGCCGTCCTCTCCGGCCAGTACGGCGATGAAATCATGGCCAACCTGGGCTCCCTTGACGAAGTCAACTGCCCGCTGGCCGATGCCATTGCCGAAATGCAGGAGCACTTCGTCAAGAAGAGCTGCTGGGTGTTCGGCGGCGACGGCTGGGGCTACGACATCGGCTACGGCGGCCTGGACCACGTCCTGGCCTCCGGCGAGGACATCAACATCCTCGTGCTCGACACCGAAGTCTACTCCAACACGGGCGGCCAGGCTTCCAAGGCCACGCCTCTCGGCGCCATTGCCCAGTTCGCTGCCTCCGGCAAGCGTACCGGCAAAAAGGATCTCGGCCGCATGGCCATGACCTACGGCTATGTCTACGTGGCCTCCATTGCCATGGGTGCCAACAAGCAGCAGGTCATCAAGGCCTTCAAGGAAGCCGAAGCCTACAAGGGACCGTCCCTCATTATTGCCTACGCACCCTGCATCAACCAGGGCCTGCGCAAGGGCATGGGCAAGTCCATGGAAGAAGCCAAGATGGCTGTCGAGACCGGCTACTGGAAGCTGTACCGCTACAACCCCGACCTGGTGAAGGAACGCAAGAATCCCTTCCAGCTCGACTGCAAGGCTCCCACAGCCGACATTCAGGAATTCCTGCTTGGTGAAAACCGCTATGCGTCCTTAGCCAAGAAGGCGCCCGAAGTATCCGAGGCCCTGCGTACAAGCCTGGCCCAGGCATACGCAGAACGTACCGCCCTGTACCAGCAGCTGGCCGATATGCCATATGCCGGCGCAGGCGAAGAAACGAAGTAACTGACTGAAAACAGGCCGCAGGATGCAGGGCTCAGATCCCCGCCCTGCGGCCTTTTCTCTTTTCATTCACATTTCCGTCATTGTCAGATATAGACAGACAGGCGCTTTGTCTGTCATTCATACCGCACGGTATGAGATCCCTGTACAGCGGGCCGGAAGGCTCTGCATGCTTCCGGCAGCCGCCAACGCTCCCTTTTGTCATACTGTCCTGATACAGGCAGTCAGAATTCCGAGGGCAAATAACTCATGAACAAGTCTCTTTACATCACAGCGGCAGGACCTTCTGCCGGCAAATGTGCCATAGCGCTCAGCATTATGCAGCTCATGGGGGGACTCAAGGGCAAAGTTGCTTTTTTCCGCCCCATCATCAGTACGCCTGAATATGATGACAAGGATCCAGACATCAGGCTGATGCTTGAGTTTTTCAAGCTTGAACAGAACTATGCGGATACCTTTGCCTACACCGAAAAGGAAGCCTACGAAATCATCGCCAGCCAGTCCATGACAGCCCTGCACGAAGGCATTCTTGCCAGGGTGCAGAAACTGCAGAACGAGTATGACTTTGTTGTCATTCTGGGCGCAGACATCAGCGGCAAGGATCCCCTCTTCAAAGTAACCCTGAATGCGGAAATCGCCGGCAACCTCAATGCACCGGTTGTTCTCGTGGTCAGCGGAAAGGATGCCACGCTTCCCGAGCTGCGCCAGAGCATTCAGAGCTGCATGCTGGGCATGTCCAAAAGCTGTGACATCCTCTGCACCATCATCAACCGTTCCTCACTCTCAAAGGAGGAGCTTGAATCCCTGCGTGCCGGCTTTGCCACGGACAAGGGGCCTGCGCTTATCTACAGCATGCCCGAGGATGCCACGCTGGGAAGCCCCACGTTAAACGATGTGGCAAGGGCCTGTGACGCCACTTTCCTGACAGGCGAAAAAGCCCACGACAGCCTTGTTGCCAACTGCACCATTGCTGCAATGCATGCAGATCATTTCCTCTCCTATCTGGAAAAAGACCTGCTCATCATTACACCAGGGGATCGTACAGACATTCTTCTGGCAGCAGCGGCAGCCAGG
>CAVJEZ010000019.1:0-3445 GCA_963648625.1 Odoribacter splanchnicus | reverse complement strand
AAGAAGGGCATCACCATGGAATACGCCCGCAACACCATGGAAGATGCGACCTATTTCGGCACCATGATGGTCAAGAAGGGTCTTGCCGACGGCATGGTCAGCGGAGCCGTCAATACTACCGCACACACCATCACGCCTGCCTTCCAGTTCATCAAGACCAAGCCCGGCTTCTCTGTGGTATCGTCTGTCTTCCTGATGTGCCTCAGGGACCGAGTCCTGGTATTCGGCGACTGTGCCGTCAATCCCAATCCCACAGCCGACCAGCTGGCCGAAATCGCCATTGCCTCAGCCCACACGGCCAAGGTCTTTGGCATTGAGCCGCGCGTGGCCATGCTTTCCTACTCCACAGGATCTTCAGGCAAGGGTGCCGATGTGGACGTGGTCAAGGAAGCCACAAAAATTGCAAAGGAAAAGGCTCCCGATCTTCTTATTGAAGGACCTTTGCAGTATGATGCCGCCATCGAGCCCTCTGTTGCAAAGACAAAGGCTCCTGGCAGTGCTGTTGCCGGCAAGGCTACTGTCTTTATCTTCCCTGACCTTAATACTGGCAACAACACCTACAAGGCCGTGCAGAGAGCGGCAGGCGCCATTGCCATCGGCCCTGTCCTGCAGGGCCTCAACAAGCCGGTCAACGATCTTTCGCGTGGCTGCCTTGTTGCTGATATTGTCAATACTGTTATCATCACTGCCATTCAGGCCGCTGCTGAAAAACAAGTATAATTAACTCCCCCTTTTTTGTGTGCAGGAAGGGGATCTTCCCCTTCCTGCTGTGAGGAATGCGCATTTATGAAAATTTTGGTCGTCAACTCCGGTTCTTCCTCCTGTAAGTATCAGCTTATCGAAATGGACACAGAGACTGTGGTCTGTTCCGGCATTGCTGAACGCATTGGCCTGGAAATGGGCTCTCTCTCCCACAAGATCTATCCCGGTACGGACAAGGAAGAAAAAATTGTCCGCGAGCAGCATTTCCCCACACACAAGGAAGCCATGGAACTCGTCATTTCCCTGCTGACTGACGCTGACAAGGGCGTCATCAAGGACAAGGGCGAAATTGCCGCCATTGGCCACCGCGTCCTGCAGGGCGGCGAAGAAATGACCGAGCCCGTCATCGTGACAGAGCATGTGAAGCAGTGCATCCGCGACTGCATCCCCTTAGGCCCCCTGCACAACCCCGCCAACCTTATGGGCATCGAGGTTTGTGAAGACCTGTTCCCCGGCCTGCCCAATGTCGCCGTCTTTGATACGGAATTCGGCATGAGCATGCCCGACGAATCCTACATGTATGCCCTGCCCTACGAATACTACGAGGACATGCGTATCCGCCGTTACGGCTTCCACGGCACTTCCCACAAGTACATTGCCAAAAAGACTGCCGAGTACCTGGGCAAGCCCCTCAACACCCTGCGTTCCATCACCATGCATCTTGGCAACGGTTCTTCCATGACCTGCGTGAAAAACGGCCGCTGCCTTGATACCAGCATGGGCCTGACCCCGCTTGAAGGCCTTGTCATGGGCACCCGCTGCGGCACCATTGATGCCGCCATCGTGCCCTTTGTCATGCAGAAAAAAGGCCTTACCCCTGCCGAGATCGACGATGTCATGAACAAGAAGTCCGGTCTCATGGGCCTGTGCGGCATGTCCGACATGCGCGACCTTGAGGCTGCCCGCGACAACGGCGACAAAAAGGCCGATCTCGCCTTCCGCATGCTGGTGCACTCCATCCGCAAGCAGCTCGGTGCCTACTTCTTCCTGCTCGACGGCCAGGTGGACGCCCTGGTATTCACCGCCGGCATCGGCGAACACGACGTTGACGTCCGTGAAGCCGTTATCTCCAACCTCGAAGCCCTCGGCATCAAGCTGGACAAGGAAAAGAACAAGGCCCACCTGTCCGGAGCCCACGCCATTTCCACTCCCGACAGCAAGATCCAGGTCCTGGTCATTCCCACCAACGAGGAACTGCAGATTGCCCAGACAGCCAAGGAACTTATCAGCAAGTAATAACTGACGTTTCTGCAAACGACATACAGAAAGGCCGGAGAGCATTCTCCGGCCTTATTTTATTGCCCGCTCCCCCTGCCTTCAGGCGGTCCGGCTTATTTCTGCCCCAAACAATATGGCGCCGGCAGATCACAGGAGAGGCGTCATGTAGTAGGGTATACAGACGATGCCATCGTCCTTTTTCAGGTCCTTGCCATGAATGACATAAGGGACATGCAGATACTGGCCGTATTTGGCCATGCACTTTTTAAGAGAGGAAAGAGTGTAGTTTTTCCCTGACTTTACTTCTATTGGCGATATGTTGTGCCTTGATGTTACGTCTTTTTTTGTGATCAGAAAATCGATCTCCATGCGGGAAGCGGCATCATCCCGTGAGGCGCAGGAATAAAACCAGAGTTTGTGTCCTGAAGCTGCGAGCATCTGGGCTACGATGTTTTCCGTCAGCATGCCATTGCTGAACTCAGGCCTGCCCAGCAGCAGCCTGCGGTAAATACCCTCGGAAACGAGGCTGTTTTCATCAAAAGCGTGGCTTACAAGCAGGCCGGTATCCGCCATATAGCACTTGAGCGTGTGCCGCTCCCTGTTCAGCCTGAGCCCGGCATCTGGTTCCGAACAGCAGAAACAGGGACTGATAATCCCGGCGTCATCCAGCCAGAAAAAGGATGACTCATACTCACGAAAGCGGGCTGTTTTTTTCAGAGCCCTCAGGGTGAATTTCTTCTCTTTTTTCCTGAGACAGGCCGGCAGTTCGTTAAAAATACTGCTGACCCTGCCTGCAAAACCTGCTGAAAGTTTTGCAATGTCTGCCCTGTACAGGGAAAGAATACCCCTTTTGACCTCGTCAATCTCGTCAAAATCCCTGCCGTCTGTATATGCCTGGACAGCCTGGGGCATGCCTCCCGTTATCATGTATGTCCGGAACTGGTCCATGGCCTTTCTGTGCAGGGCCTCTCCCATCGGCCTCTGGTTGCAAAAACAGTCCTGAATGATGGGCATAAGCATATCGTTCCCCTGTGCCTCAAGGAACTCTGTCAGAGTCAGGGGATACAGCTTCACGTGACGTTCTTCCGACGGTATCACGATATCCTGTATATTGCTGCGTATGGACATCAGGGACCCGGTTTCAATGAAGTCATAGCGGCCGTCCTGGACGAGATACTTGATGGCAGCTCTTGCCCTGGGAAAGAGCTGAACATCGTCAAACACGATGACTGATTCCCTTTCATAGAGTTTCACATCAAAAAGCGCTGACAAATAGCGGTAAAAGGTGTCCAGGTTGTCGAGATGATTGTTAAAAAGAGTTTTGACTTCGCTGCCGGCTCTGTTGAAGTCAATCAGGATATATGAGCGGTATTCATCCCTGGCAAAAGCTTCTGCGAGAAAGCTTTTGCCGACACGACGTGCCCCGTCAATGAGCAGGGCCGTGCGGCCGCCGGATTCTTTCCAC
>CAVJEZ010000018.1:0-17096 GCA_963648625.1 Odoribacter splanchnicus | reverse complement strand
GAATATGAGCCATGGGGTAAAATTAATATGAGTTGGCCAAATGCTGATACCTTTGGTCCACGCTACGAGATATTACACCCAGGAACACATAAACCGACAAAAATTCCTGACCGTGGATGGAGATGGACAAAATCAACTTTTGATACAAATGTCGATTATGATCACGCCTTTCATCGCTATGATGGAAGCTGGGTATGTGGGGGAATTTGGTTTGCGAAAGACGAAAACACTCAGCCCAGTTCCATTAAATACTTAAAAGATGTAAGTCGAATGCTTTTGCGCTCAATCGTAAGCCTTAAAAGTGATGGCGGAATTGAAATAGAACATATTTTTGAAGGAAAAAGCTATTTCCCTTACCCCAAACCTGTTGCCTTGTTAAAGTTGCTGATTAATTCATTTGAAGAAAAAGAAGGCTACATCCTCGACTTCTTCTCCGGCTCCGCCACCACTGCCCATGCAGTCATGCAACTCAACGCCGAAGACGGCGGCAACCGCAAGTTCATCATGGTGCAGTTGCCGGAAAAGACTGACGAAAAGAGCGAAGCCTATAAAGCCGGCTACAAGAATATCTGCGAAATCGGCAAAGAGCGTATCCGCAGGGCAGGTCAAAAGATCAAACAGGATGCAGGTCTTACTGCTGATACCCTCGATATCGGCTTCCGCTGTCTCCGCCTGAGCGACAGCAACATGGAAAACGTCTACTACAGGCCTGAGGAAGTCACCCAGGAAATGGTGCAGTCCCTCTGGGGGAACATCAAGCCAGACCGCACTCCCGAGGACCTGCTCTTCCAGGTCATGCTTGATCTGGGCATCCTGCTTTCCAGCCCGATTGAAGAAGAGATTATAGCCGGCAAGAAGGTATTCAATGTGGCAGACAACTATCTGCTGGCCTGCTTTGACGAGAATGTAACAGACGAAACAGTCAAAGCCATTGCCCAGAAGAAGCCGTACTATGCCGTTTTCCGCGACAGCTGCATGGCAAGCGACAGTGTGGCCACTAACTTTGAGCAGATTTTTGAGGCATACAGCCCCGACACAGTCAGAAAGGTGCTGTAATATGGCGCACAGAAAGAAAGAAGAGCCAGTTACAAGCTCTGCCTCAGCCTATCTGACCTTTGTGGCTTCTGCCGGCACTTGCACCACCAGTCATGAAATACGCTATGAAGACGAAAACATCTGGCTGACGCAGAAGATGATGGCGGCACTGTATGATGTGGATATCCGCACTATCAGCGAACATATCCGCAAGATATACGATGACGAAGAACTTGTACCCGGGGCAACTATCCGGAAATTCCGGACAGTTCAAACTGAAGGTACCAGACAGGTCAGCCGCGATATTGTCCACTACAATTTGCAGCTTGTCATAGCCGTGGGCTTCAAGGTGAACAATGAGCGTGCCGTACAATTCCGTAAATGGGCCGGCCAGATCGTAAAAGACCATACCATCCAGGGTTGGACAATGGATGTGGAACGCCTGAAAAAAGGCCACATGTTCACGGATGAATACTTTGAACGCCAGCTGCAGAAGATCCGCGAAATACGGCTGTCAGAGCGCAAGTTTTATCAGAAGGTCACCGATCTCTATGCAACTGCATTTGACTATGACAAGGATGCCCATACGACCCGCATCTACTTCCAAACAGTACAGAACAAGATGCACTATGCAGTGCACCGACACACAGCTGCCGAACTGATTATGGAGAGGGCGGATGCAAACAGGGAACACATGGGCCTTGCCACCTGGGAAAATGCGCCGGACGGCAAAATTCTGAAAGCTGACGCAACGATTGCCAAGAATTACTTAAGCGAGCAGGAGATGCGCTATCTTGAAAGAATAGTTTCGCTCTACCTGGACTATGCAGAACTGCAGGCAGAGCGCAAAATTCCCATGAGCATGGAAGACTGGGCAAAGCGCCTGGACGGCTTCCTTGAATTCAACGGAAACGAACTGCTGACAGGACCAGGCAAAATCAGCGCAGAGCAGGCGAAGCTCCATGCCGAGACCGAGTACGAAAAATACCGGATCATACAGGATCATTTGTACGAAAGTGATTTTGACCGTTTTCTCAAGCTCGAACAGAAAGTGAGCCACATATGAAATTCAGCTTTAAGATACAGCAATACCAGACCGAGGCCGTAGATGCCGTTGTACGGGTATTTGAAGGACACGATTTCGCTGAAAAAACAAAGTACTTACGCGATCTTGGCACGCTGCCAAGAAAAACTCAGAAGGAAGCCCTTCTCCCCGGAGCCATAGACAGCTCTCAGGAAGAAGATATTCTGAGTACCATGGGCTTCAAGAATGCCCCCCTGTACCTGCCGGAAGAGACGATTCTGAAAAACATTCAGGGGATACAGTCTGAAAACAACATTCCCCTGTCTGAAAAGCTCGACACCCCCCTTGGCAGATGCTCCCTGGACATCGAGATGGAGACAGGCACAGGCAAGACCTATGTCTACATCAAAACCATGTTCGAGCTGAACAAGCTCTATGGCTGGTGCAAATTCATCGTCGTGGTACCAAGCATTGCCATTCGCGAGGGAGTGAAGAAGTCCTTTGAGATGACACAGGACCACTTCATGGAATGCTACGGCAAGAAGGCACGCTTCTTTGTCTACAACAGCAGCAATTTGAACCAGCTTGATGCCTTTTCCAGCAATGCGGGCATCAATGTCATGATCATCAATACCCAGGCTTTTGCCTCTTCCATGAACGAGGAGAAAAACCAGGAAGGACGCAAGGGCGATGCCGCAGCCCGCATTATCTATTCCAAGCGCGATGAATTCGGCTCACGCCGCCCCATTGACGTCATAGCCGCAAACAATCCCATTCTCATCCTGGACGAACCCCAAAAAATGGGCAAGGAAGAGTCGGCCACCCAGAAGGCACTCAGGCTCTTCAATCCTCTCTTTACCCTGAACTACTCTGCCACGCACGCCGTGCGCCACAATCTTGTCTATGTGCTAGACGCTCTGGATGCCTACAACAAGCGACTGGTCAAGCGTATCGAAGTCAAGGGCTTTGAAGTCAGGAACCTGAGCGGCACAGGGCAGTACCTCTACCTGGAAGACATTCTCATTTCTCCAAGCAAGCCTCCCCAGGCCAGGATGGAAATAGAAGTAGCGCATCAGAACGGCACCAGGCGCGAATTCAGGATCCTGGACAAGGGAAGCGAGCTCTACTACCTCTCCAACAAAATGGAGCAGTACAAAGGCCTTGTCGTCTCGGATATCGATCCCTTTACGGGCATCGTCACCTTTACTAACGGCAGCACCATAAGCAAGGGCGAGCTTTCCGGGGACGACTCGGAAAGCAACATGCGCCGCGTGCAGATCCGCGAAACCATCAAGTCCCATTTTGAGAAGGAAAAGGACCTGTTTGGCAAGGGCATCAAAACCCTGTCCCTGTTCTTTATCGACGAGGTGGCAAAATACCGGCAGTACGATGATGACGGCAACGAACAGGCTGGCGAATACGGCAGGATTTTCGAGGAGGAATACCAGTCCGTACTGCAGGAATACAGGTCTCTTGCCGACTTAAAGTACACAGAATACTTGGATTCCTTTGACGTACATGACGTGCACAAGGGCTATTTCAGCATTGACAAGAAGTCCGGCCGGATAACCGACGGCAAGCGCCGCAAGGGGACCGATCTCTCTGACGATATTTCTGCCTATGACCTTATCCTGAAAAACAAGGAAAGGCTCTTGTCATTTGAGGAGCCGACCAGATTCATCTTCTCCCATTCCGCCCTCCGCGAAGGCTGGGACAACCCGAACGTGTTCCAGATCTGCACCCTGAAGCACAGCGACAGCACCACCCAGAAGAGGCAGGAAGTGGGACGCGGCCTCAGGCTGCGCGTCAACCGGGATGGCAGCCGCATGGATGCAGAAACACTGGGAGACAAAGTCCAGGACACAAACGTGCTGACTGTCATTGCCAGCGAAAGCTATGCCAGCTTTGTGGACAGCCTTCAGAAGCAGACCGAAGCCGTTCTGTCCTCAAGACCGCGCACCGCAACCATGGAGTACTTCCAGGGCAAGAGCATCAGGCTGGCTGACGGAAATATTGTCAAAATAGACGAGAGCCAGGCACGTGCCCTGTACAACTATCTTGTCCGCAATGACTACGTGGACGATGACGGGCATATTACGGAACAGTACCGCAAAGATACGGAGAAAGGCCTCTGCAAGGCCCTGCCTGACCAGCTTCAGCATCTGACAGACGGCATGCACACGCTTGTACAGTCCATCTACGATGACAGCGTGTTTAAGAGGATGATTGATGACGGAAACAAGCCCAAGGTTCTGGAAAATCCGCTGACCGACCGTTTTCAAAAAAAGGAATTCCAGAAGCTGTGGAACGAAATCAATCATAACTATGCCTATACTGTCGCTTTTGACTCCCAGGAACTGATTAAAAAAGCCATCAGCGCTATAAACAGGGAGCTTTCTGTCAGCCCCCTGCAATACACAGTGACCAGAGCGTCACAAAAGGAACACATAAACGCCGACATGATACGGGAGGGAGAAAGCTTTGCCGATGCAAAGACCAGTACCTCAAAACTGGCACAATCCGGCCCTGGCCGGATTGCCTATGACCTGGTAGGAAAAATTGCCGAGGGAACGATTCTTACACGAAAGACCGTGGCAGCAATCCTGCACGGGATTCATCCCCTGAAGTTTGGCATGTACAAAACCAATCCCGAAGCGTTCATCAGCAGAACGGTGAAGATTATCAGGGAACAAAAAGCCGCCATGGTCGTAGAGCATATTACATACGAAACCATCGCCGGAACCTACGACAGCAGCATATTTACCGCTGACAAGCATACTTTGATGAGCAAGGCCTATCCGGCCAAGAAGGCAGTCCAGGAATATGTCTTCACAGACGGCACGGCTGAAAACAGTGTCGAACGGCGCTTTGCGGAAAGCCTGGATGCTGCGAATGAAGTCTTTATCTATGCAAAGCTGCCCAGGGGCTTCTTCATACCGACACCCTTTGGCCACTACACCCCTGACTGGGCTATTGTCTTCCATGAAGGCATGGTCAAGCACATCTACTTCATAGCCGAAACCAAGGGGTCCATGCAGAGCATGCAGCTGCGCCCGATTGAACAAAAAAAGATCGAATGCGCCCAGAAGCTTTTTGACCAGCTTTCAAACGGCGTTGTCCGCTACAGCCATGTGGACAGCTACCAGGAACTGCTCAACAAGGTTATGTGATGCAGCAAGACTTTAAACTGGTTCCCTGAGCCTTCAGGAGGTGATTGCGCTGTGAGCGATTATCAGCCGCCTTTTCACATAACCGACAAAATGACGCTCCTTATTGCAGAAATCTGTGAACAGATAGGCAGAATTGCCATTCTGCATAAAGGAACAGTCAGCCCGCGCCTCCGGCGTGAAAACCGCATCCGCACCATTCACTCATCCCTTGCGATAGAGCAGAATACACTTTCTTTAGAGCAGGTGACGGCCATACTGGACGGCAAGCGCATCCTGGGCAATCCGGTGGAGATAAAGGAAGTCCTTAATGCCTATGAAGCCTATGAGCTTATGCTTGCGCTTGATCCTGCTTCCATTGACGATCTGCTGAAAGCGCACAGGCTTATGATGCAGGGGCTCATAGCTGAAAGCGGACAATTCCGTACAGGTAGCGTCGGGGTATTCAACAAGGATATGCTCATTCACCTGGCACCCCCTGCCAGCCTTGTGCCTGGGCATATGCGAAACCTGTTTTCCTGGTATCAGCAATCAAACCTCCACCCGCTCATCAAGAGTGCGGTGTTCCACTATGAATTTGAATTCATCCATCCCTTCGCAGACGGCAACGGACGGATGGGCCGGTTATGGCACACATTGCTGCTTGGCAGCTGGAAGGAGCTTTTCTTCTGGCTGCCGGTTGAAGAACTGATACGGGAAAGGCAAAAGGAGTATTACGATGCTCTCGGCAGGGCTGACAAAGAGGCAGACAGCGCAGGATTTGTAGAACTGATGCTCGATATGCTCAAGACCAGCCTGCAAAGGCTGGCAGATGCCGGCAACGATCAAGATACCGCACCAGTCAGCGTCCAAGTCACCGCACCAGTCTGCTGTCAGGCAAGCTCCCGGGACCAGTCGCCTGTTGAAAGGCTGCTTTCAGCCCTTGGCAACGACACACTGCCGGCAAAAGAGATCTTGGAAAGGCTCGGGCTTTCCCACAAGGCCACATTCCGCAAAAACTACCTTGATCCTGCCCTGGCCCAGAAACGCATTGAGCGCACCATCCCGGACAGGCCAAACAGCAGGAACCAGAAGTACCGCAAAGTCTGAACAGCCCTTTGTATTCCGCCTTTTCTCTTCACAAAAATCGCTTGTGCATATTGACGCAAGCTCATTTTAAGGGTAGAGAAATTTCTTAAGTTAGTTTTTCAGTATTCGGCATGTTTGTGCTCAAGGGTTTCTGATGTCCTTTTTTGATTTTCTCAAAGTACAAAAGCAGGGCCTCCAGAGCATGGCGTCATTAGGCGTCATAGGCATGCATATGGTCAGCGGTCCGGTTGTGGGCGTTGCCATAGGCTACTTTCTCGACAAGTGGCTGGATACTGGTCCCTGGCTTAAATTTGTTTTCTTGTTCATAGGTATCTGTGCCGGCTTTCTGAATGTCTATATAGACACGAAGATAGCTATGAAGCAGATGGAAAAAGAAAGGATGCTAAGCACCCCTTCTTCCGATTCCTCACCTGACAAGGAGTCCACCCAAAAGGATTCTGACAGGAGTGGCAATGGCTAAGTTCCGCATACAGGGCGGTCTTGACGACTTAATACGCCACAGGGGAATTACCGATCCGCTCATTGTAGCTATACTGCGCAATCACATACTCTGCCTCCTTCTTATGGTACTTGTTGCTTCCTCCTTTGTGGAAGAAAGCATGTGGGGCATCTGGATGTGCGCAGGATATGCGGTTATGACGTTTATCCTCTACAGCTGGGCGAAATTCTTCTCACTCTCATCTTTGCAAAATTTCGGTATTGCCTTCATACAGGCAGTACTTTTCCGGTTTTTACTGCGAATTGCCATTCTTGCGGTAGCTTTGTATTTCTGCCTGGTCCGCTGGCAAGCCGATCCAATGGCTTTGCTGTCAGGCATTGCGGCAGGAACGCTGGTACCAATCCTGACATGGGTCTGGGAAAGGAACGGCAGTAAAAAGTAGATTCTTGGCAAGATCCACACCAACGAGGGAGGCTACAGATGGCTGGTTTGGCACATCCGGTACTAATCTCAACACTGTGTAACATGGACACCATTGAGATTGGCGGGAAAGTCATTGAATTCCAGCACGTATTCTATACGTGGCTGGTTATGGGAATTCTCTTCATTCTTGCTTTGCTGACCAGAAAACGCCTGACCATGGTTCCTGGTGCATTGCAGAACTTCTGGGAAGCAATAATAGAAACGCTAGAAAACTTTATTGTTTCCTCTATGGGCGAGAAAAACGGAAACAAGTTCGTTCCGTTCCTGTGCGGCCTCTTCATTTACATTCTCTTCTCGAACCTGACCGGCCTTCTGCCCCTGTTCAATGCTCCTACAGCTAACCTGAACACCACGGTGAGCATGGCCCTGTTCGTCTTCGTGCTGTACCACGTGGTCGGCATCATGAAGTGGCACCACCTGTACATCAAGCAGTTCCTGGGCGTTTCCAAGTGGCTCATCCCTCTGATGTTCCCCCTGGAAATCGTGTCCCACTGCTCACGTCCTCTCTCTCTTTCCCTCCGTCTTTTCGGTAACATCCGCGGTGAAGAAATCGTTCTTATCCTCTTCTTCATCATGGCTCCCATTCTGGCCACAGTGCCGATTTACTGCCTGTTCCTCCTGGCAAAGTTCATGCAGGCCCTGGTCTTCTTCCTGCTGACCATGTTCTACATCCAGAGCGCTCTTGCCGGTGCCGAACACTAGTAACTACTAATTAATGCGGGGAATGGTCGTCCTCTTTTACGACCCCACCATATAACTGCAAGGAGATTTCCATGCGTAAAATGTTCATTTTCGCTCTGACCCTGATCGGCATGCTTTGCATGGCTTCCATGGCTTTCGCTGCTGACGCCGCTGTTCTCGACGCTGCCGCCCTCGGCAATGTCTGCCTCGCTGCCGGTCTCGGCATCGGCTTCGCAGCCTGCGGCTGTGGCGTTGGCATGGGCCTCGGCCTCCGTGGCGCCTGCGACGGCGTTGCCCGTAATCCTGAAGTGAGCGGCAAAATCACCGGTACGATGATCCTGGCCTTCGCCTTCATCGAATCCCTGGCCATTTATGCCCTGGTTATCAGCTTCATCCTGCTGTACGCCAACCCCTACGTTGCCTAGTAACCAGGCTGTGCCGCGCTAATCAGCCTCACGGCTGGTTATGCTAAAGCAGAAAATCTATGGTGAGACGAAAGCAATTTCGTCTCACCTTTTCTTTTGTCCTGCTGCAAAGGCAATTCCTGCTCATCTCCTTTTTCCAGCTGTATATTACTAAATAAATATATCCTTATACAAACATATAAACGGGAAATCTTGTGCGACAAGAGCCAAGAGAGGACAGAGGTACAAGGACAAAGCAGGCACAGTGACGGCATTACAGCAACAGCCAGCAGATGTCCTGAATTCACAAGCTTACCCTGCCCTTGTGAGCCGGGCAGGAAAACATACCGGACTGCTTGTGAAAACTCTTGTCTACTGTTTCATATTGGGTTAATATTTCTAAATACTATTTTCACAAGGTTTTCATCTTTTTTCAATATCACTAGCTGGTGAACCCTATGGACAGTGTGCTTAAAAGCTCAAAGATTCCGCGTGCAACCATACGCAGGCTTGCTACCTATATCCAGGTTCTTGAAAACCTGGCCCGTGACGGAACGGAAATTATTTCCTCTACGCCCCTGGCCGAGGCCTGCGGCGTCAACGGGTCGCAGATCAGAAAAGACCTTGCCTATTTCGGAGAGTTCGGCATCCGAGGTGTCGGCTACAATGTCACATCCCTGATAGCAGCCATTACCTCCTCCCTTGATGTCAACAGGGAATGGCGGATGGCCCTTATAGGCGTGGGCAACTTAGGAAAGGCCCTGCTCAACCACGCAGACTTCAAGGAACGCGGCTTTAATATCGTCAGCATATTCGACTGTGATCCGTTCAAGATCGGCGAGATGGTGCATGGCCTGGAAGTCCACTGCACCAAGGACATGCCCCACCTGGTAGCCGAAAACAATATTGAAATCGGCATTATCACCACTCCGCCGGAACGTGCCCAGAGAGCTGCCACGCATCTTGTCAATGCAGGCATAACCTCCCTGCTCAACTTTGCATCGGCACGCATCAAGGTACCTGAGCACGTCAATGTGGAGTATGTGGACTTCTTCCATCATCTGTATTCGCTGGCCTTTAACCAGAACAGGTTTTACGGCAAAAGCTAGAAAATCTTCCATACAGAAACAAAAAGCACAGCCCGTTGTCATGAGAACGATGGCTGTGCTTTTCTTTTTTTGGAACTGTATCGAAGCCGTCAGGAACGCCGCTGGTTAATCAGCAGGTAGAGCTGCATCATAAAGGCATCAGTCACGCGTGACGGCGAGAGCTGGGACCGCAGCTTTGCCCGGGCCTCGCCTGTCCAGTAGCTGACATTAGTGCGCTCTTCGTCTGTAAGCACTTCCAGTATTGGATCAAGCCCCTGGTCCTTTGGCTTCCCGGCAAGCAGGCGGACAAGTGATTTCTGGACTATGTCAAGCACCATGCCTGCCTGGACGCTGTCAAAGGCCTTTGAGCCGGTCTTCTGCATGAGCCCGCGCCCTGTCTGCAAAAAAGCAGCCAAAGCGAAGGCCAGTTCCCTGTACGCATCGCCAGTGTCCTCAGCCTCGGGATCCTGCCAGGGAAGCGTAAAGCAGAAGGACCTTGAGACGATAGTCGGAAGAACCTGCCTGCGCTCGGGAGCAAGCAGGACAAACATATTCCAGGAAGACGGCTCCTCAAGCACCTTGAGAAGGGCATTGCAGGACTCGTCACGGTTGCCTGATCCAAGGCCGGTCAGGATGACAAACCTGAGGCCCGCCCCCTGGGGGGCATCCTTCAGCTTTGAGAGCAAGTCCCTGGTATTTTCCATATTGAGGGCCCTGACAATGCCTGAGACTTCCTTTTCTTCCCCTGCATTGGCACTGCCTTTCGGAGCCCTGCCCTTCCCGGCGCTCTTGTCGTCTTCCTTGTTTTTGGTATCGAAGTTTTTCTTGTCTTCCGTGTTGGATATGCGTCCGTCAAGGGCAAAGATATCCAGGTAGGAAAGCGTCTTTATCTGCCTGCAGGTATCGCATTCAAGGCACGGCCCGGCGGCACCGGCATGGGCGCAGTTAAAGAGGCAGGCCCACCACTGGGCCAGCTCAAAGCGCTGCTTTTCTGTGCCGCCCTCAAAAAGAAGCACCTGCGGAGGAGCTTCCCTGAGGGCGCACAGTTTCTGCCTTGCATCGTCAAATTCCCGGCCCGCTATTTCCGGAAACAGCGTCTCCATAGGAAATGCTAGACGATAATTGTCTGATCGCGGTCAGGGCCGACAGAGACGTAGCTGATGCGGACGCCTGTCAGGGACTCTATGCGCTGGATGTATTTCTGCACATTGTACGGCAGGGCTTCAAAATGCTTGCAATGGGAGATGTCCTCGGTAAAGCCGGGCATTTCCTCATAGATGGGCGTAACGTCTGCCAGGGCATTCTCTTCCTGCGGAGGATATTCGATGCGCTGTCCCTTGTACTTGTAGTCCACGCATACCTTGAGGACGGGGATGTTGCGCAAAACGTCTATCTTGGTCAGGGCAAACTGGGTCAGGCCGCACAGGCGGGCGGACTCGCGCAGCACGACAGCGTCAAGCCAGCCGCAGCGGCGGGGACGGCCTGTTGTGGCACCGAACTCATGGCCCTGCTGGCGCAAAAAGGCACCGGTCTCGTCATCCAGCTCGGTGGGGAACGGACCTGCGCCTACGCGGGTTGTATAGGCCTTGGCAATGCCGACAATCTCTTCCAGGGTTTTGGGACCAACGCCTGCACCAATGGCAGCGCAGCCTGAGACGGTATTGGAGGAGGTCACGAAGGGATAGGTGCCGTGGTCAAGGTCCAGGTGCACGCCCTGGGCGCCTTCCCAGAGCACGTTCTTGCCGATAAGGGCTGATTCCATGATGGCGCCGGAAACATCCGTGAGATAGGGCGTGATTCTGCCGGCAATGGCGAGGATCTGGTCGGCGACTTCCTTGGGATCAAGAGGCTCTGCCTTGTACATATCCTTCAGAAGGACGTTCTTTTCTTCCAGGGCACGGCTGACCTTGGCACGAACCAGGTCGGGATTAAGCAAATCGCAGGCACGCAAGCCTATGCGGGCCGCCTTGTCCTCATAGCAGGGTCCGATGCCCCTGCCGGTCGTTCCTATCTTGCCGCCCGCCTTGTAGGCCTCCCTGGCCTTGTCCATGGCGATGTGGTAGGGCATGATAAGATGCGTCTTGTTGCTTATCCCGAGGCGCCTGGGGCTTGTGTCAACGCCATTGGCGTTGAGGCTGTCTACTTCTTCCAGGAAAACGAAGGGATCCAGGACGACGCCGTTGCCGATAAGGCAGAGCTTGCCCGGATGCAGGATGCCGGACGGAATGGTGTGCAGAATGGTCTGTTTGCCATTGACCTCAATCGTATGTCCTGCGTTGTTGCCGCCCTGAAAGCGGACAACAACATCACTGCTGGCACTGAGCATGTCAACAATCTTGCCCTTGCCTTCGTCACCCCACTGGGCGCCAATGATAACCGTGTTTGCCATAATTTTACACACCTTTATAGTTCACAACCGGCCGCATAAGCCGTCTGAACACAAGTACAGGGCACAAAAGCCCTAGCTCAGTAAAGCCTTGTCCCGTACTCCCTGATCAAGCACGCCTTGAGCAGGCACGCCGCCACCGGGCGCACCCTCCATGTCAGGCGCTGAAAAAGACAACGCACATGAAAAAAATGCACCATGGTATTCCCTTGTGCATTCTTTTCACAAAATACTTTTATTTTTTTGTGCTGACAAGCAGGAAACAGGGGCAAATTCATTCCCCGGATGCAGCCCGTGCCGGAAAGGCGCCAGTGCTGGAAAAAATACGCACTGTATGGTAGCTACTGGCAAGGGACATACAGCAGCGTGCAGGGGGCATGTGCAGCAGAGGCTGCGGCCCCGTGTGCCAATGCAGATGCCGCTTTGGCAGGCAGCCTGCCGAAACGGCAGCATGCCCAAATTCGCCAGCAATCCGGAGGACCAGCCATGGCCGAGCTTAAGAACATGTACAAGGAAATCGTCAGGGAAGACTATCCTGAGACGATGACCATCACTATGGGAGACCAGACACTGGTCTACAAAAAGCGCCAGTGGGAAATAGGCGGGGAAAAGAAAGGCCTGCGCTACGGGGAAAATCCTGATCAGCCGGCAGCCCTCTACCAGCTTGTCAAAGGAGGCCTGAACCTGAACGGCCTCAAATGGCGCTCCCCTGAAGACAGCCTCATTTCCGCCCTGGACGAAAAGCAGATGCTCCAGGCCGGCAAGCACCCCGGCAAGACAAACCTGACCGATGTGGACAATGCCGCCAACATTCTGCAGTACCTTACCGACAAGCCGGCAGCCCTTATCATCAAGCACAACAATCCCTGCGGCGCTGCCTGGTCCGATGAATCAATATATGATGCCCTGAACAAGGCTTTCTGGTGCGACCGCATTGCCGCCTTTGGCGGCGCCGTTGTGGTCAACAGGCCCTTTACAAAGGAAGCTGCCGAGCTGGTGGCTGCCAATTATTTTGAAGTCGTGGCAGCTCCTTCCTTTGAAGAAGGCACCCTTGACATCATCAAAAGCCGCAAAAACCTGCGCATCATGGAACTGCCGGCCCTGGCAGACCTCTCGTACATGACGCAGTCTGCCTTCCTTGACATCAAGTGCCTGTCAGACGGCGGACTGGTTGTCCAGAAATCCTTCCAGAACCGCATCCTCAGCAATGAAGACTTCCTGCCTGCCCAGGCAAAGGACAAGGAAGGAACAATCTATACGGCACGCTGCCCGAACAAGCAGGAAATGGACGATTTGCGCTTTGCCTGGGCCGTAGAAGCCGGCGTAACATCCAACTCCGTCATCTTTGCCAGAAACGGCGCCACTACAGCCATCGGCACAGGCGAGCAGGACCGCGTGGGCTGCGTCGAGCTTGCCATCTACAAGGCCTACCACAAATATGAGGACGTGCTGAGCTTCAAGGAACTGGGGCTCACCCTCTACGAGCTGCAGGAAAAAGCCAAAAGCGACGCCTCCCTGGCTGAAAAGCTGAAGGACATCCAGGAAAGGGCCGCCAAGGATCATGGCGGCCTGGCAGGATCTGTCCTTATCTCCGACGGATTCTTCCCCTTCCGTGACGGCGTCGATGTTGCCATGGCCCAGGGCGTCACTGCCATAGGCCATCCCGGCGGCTCTTTGCGTGACTGGGAAGTCATCAGGGCTGTCAACGAGCACACGCCCCAGGTGGCCATGGTCTTCACCGGCCAGCGTTCCTTCAGGCACTAAAAAACGGGGTAAAAAGCGTGAAAGACGAAGCCACAGCAAAGCCGATGCAAAAGTCCTGCTCCCTGCCGCGGATTATTATCTCCTCCACTGCAGGCGGAGGCGGCAAGACAATGCTCAGCCTGGGCCTGGCACGTCTTCTGCGCAACAAGGGCTATGCCGTACTCCCCGTCAAGAAAGGGCCGGACTACATAGACGCAGCCTGGCTGTCAGGTGCGTCGGGCCATCCTGCCACCAATCTTGATCCGTATCTTCTGGACGGCGCGGGGCTCAGGGCCCAGCTTGCCAATGCAAAGGAAAGCATCCTGGCAGAGGACGAGCAGGCCAGGGCCCTGGCCGTCATTGAAGGCAACAGGGGGCTTTTTGACGGAATGGACATCTCAGGATCCTGCTCCACGGCAACGCTTGCCCGCGAGCTGGATACGCCTGTTCTGCTCACTATCAACGTCACCAAGATGACCCGCACCGTGGCAGCCATACTGCAGGGGCTGGCAGGCTTTGAAAAAGGCCTGCGCTTTGCAGGCGTCGTGCTGAACCGCACGGGCTCTTCGCGGCACGCTGACTACATCCGCAGATCCATAGAAGCCTATACGGACTTTGAGGTCCTGGGCGAGCTGCCAAGGCAGAAGAAAAACCTTCTGCCGGAGCGGCATATGGGCATTGCCTCATGGGCCGGCGACAGCCTGTCCGACACTGCCGAGGAAACGCTGGAAACCCTGGCTGCCTTTGTCAGCGCCCATGTGGACTGTGACAAAATCATTGCCAAAGCCAGAACGGCCCCGCCTCTTATTGCCGGACCATTCTGGCAGACACCCGCTGCAAATCCGGACATCAGGCCGGTCATAGGCTATGTCAGGGATGCCTGCCTCTGGTTTTACTACAGGGAAAACCTGGAAGCACTGGAACGGGCAGGAGCCAGGCTTGTACAGCTCTCGCTTTTTGATGCAAAGGGATGGAACTGGTCCGGCCCGGATGCCCTGGATGCCGTCTACTTAGGGGGAGGCTTTCCGGAAGACTTTCTTGAGGAGCTCTCAAAAAGCCAGCGGCTTACGGAACTGGCACGCGAGGCACAATCCGGCCTTCCCGTATATGCCGAGTGCGGCGGAATGATGGTCCTTGCAAGGTCCATCACAAAGGACGGCAGAAAATGGCCCATGGGCAGTGTGCTGCCGGCCGACATTGAAACAGACGTGCGGCCGCAGGGCCTGGGCTATGTGCAGGGCCAGCTGCTGAGGGATACACCGTTCTATCCCAGGGGATTTGTCCTGCAGGGCCATGAGTTCCACTATTCCCGCGCCGTTGCAGGCTCTATGAATCCTGATGACGCTGTGCTGAAGCTGGCTAAGGGCAAGGGGCTCAGCAGCGGGCTGGATGCCATGGTGCAGGGGAATGCCTGGGGTTCCTATACCCATATCTTTGCGCCTGTTATCCCCTCATGGGCAGAGACATTTTGTTCCCTGGCCCTGCAGCGGCATATTAAGCGCACACAGAAAACATCCTGCTGAGCCGGCCTTATGATGGCCCTGCGCGGAACGATGCGCCGCGCACAGCCCTTCTGTACAAAAAACGCAGGGCTGGCCCTGAGACGGGCTCCGGACAGCAAAATACGCACATAGAAGAGAACAAGCCCTATGTACTATGACGTTTCGATAGAGATCAGCTCCATCCCAGGAAAAACCGCACTTTTGAGGAAAAAGGATGTAACCTACGTCCAGCTTGAGACCGGGAGAACCTACAATCCCCAAAAAAAGTACAACGTTCCAAGCAGAAAAATCATCGGCAAGCTGACCGCTAATCCTGCATACATGCACCCGAATGACACGTTCTTTGCCTGGTTTCCTGATTTTGACACCGGCAGCGATGATTCCGGGCCGGTACGCAGCAGCTGCATGCAGACAGGACTTTTCCTTGCCATCAGAAGAATTGTGAAAAAGGACGGAATTGAAAAGAAGCTGTACAGCACGTTTAGGAATGATTCCGGACTTATCCTGGATCTGGCCGCCTGCCAGCTGCTCAATGAAAACAGCAACGCAGCGTATTACAGCAGCTATGTCTACAGGCACCCGCTGTTTGCAGACAGGATGCAGATCTACAGCGACTCAGCCCTACGATCATTTCTGCGGGGGATTGGACAGGGGGATGTCGAAGACTTTCTTGATTCCTGGAATGCCGGCAGGGATCACAGGCAGCGTATCTGCGTGTCGTTCAACTGTGCCGACAAGACGTACAGGCCTGGCGATACCCGTCTTGCAGAAAAGAGCAGCTGGCAGGACTCCGGGTTCCAGTTCCACAACACAGCCCTGGCATATGCAGCAACAGACAAAATGCCTCTTTTTTACGATGAATATGCAGGATCAGTTACTGATGCCATCAGGCTGGACGATCTCTGCAGCAGGATAAAGGCGTACAGGTACAAAAATATCTGCTTTGTCCTTGACCGCGGCGACATTACTCACGACATACTCCGCTATATAGATGAAAACGGATATTCCTTTATCATGATGGCATCGGGATGCAGTCCCCTTTTTACGACGGTCTCTTCAGATCCTGAAGCATGCATTAAAGAACTTAGGACAGACAAGGAAAGCCTTATAGAGGACAACCTCTATGGCATGACCGTTACAAGGAAGCTGCCTGACGGCGGAAAAGAACGGTACGTGCACATATACTGCAATACAGCAGAGCAGGAAATTGAGCGCATTGAATTTGATGCAATCCTCTCCCACATGGCTGAACAGCTGAACGGTCTTAAAGGCTATGCAGTACCGGTCAGCAGTCAGTATACAGAATACTTTGCATGCAGCTATGACAGCGAAAGCAAACTGATTAGTGTTGATAAAAAGGAAGATGCTGTACGCAAAAGGCTTGCATTATGCGGGTATTTCTGTCTCATAACATCCGAAAAAATGACCGCTGCTGACGCATGGCATCTGTACAAAGGAAGGGAGCTTTCCGAAAACTTCTTTTGCACTGACAAATATCTCCCTGACCCGGAAACTACGGACTTCTGTTCCGATGATGCAATGCCAGCAAAATTCCTTGCCGGATTCATTGCCCTGATCATCAAAAGCCGCATACGGCTTCTGCTGCAAAAAAAGCGTCCAGGCCAGGACAAAACAGAAAAAGCTATGGATGTCAGGGACGCAGTAAGCGAGCTTGACAGGATAGAGATGCTCAGACGCAATGACGGCAGATATTCACTGGACAGCGCCCTCACCAAAAAACAGAAAGAGGTACTGCTCAGGCTTGGCCTGAAAATGGAAGACGTCAAGGCTGATGCGGCCGGAATTTCTGCCCTTTTGAAAAATGCAGCTGCCAAAATATACACAAACGAAGAAGAGGATAATCCTTTCTGGCTGTGAAAAGAAAAAGGGCAGCTGTTGCTGCCCTCTCCTGAAACCGTCTCATGACTACGCAAGGCTGCGCATATGCTACGCCTGTCCGTGCGGCACAGGCCTTTGGAATCTACTTCTTCTTCCAGAGGGAACTGTACTTGACGCTCAGTCCGTCTGTCTTTTCCACCAGCCTGGCGACAAGGC
>CAVJEZ010000017.1:0-17117 GCA_963648625.1 Odoribacter splanchnicus | reverse complement strand
GACAGCGAGCTCTGGATAAACAGGGATGACGTGCTGACGCACATGCTTGTCCTTGGCACTACCGGTGCAGGCAAGACAGAAACGCTTGTCTCGCAGGCTTTCAACTACCTGGCCCAAGGGTCAGGGCTCATGTACCTGGATCCCAAGGCTGCGCCAAAGCTTGCCGCCCAGATCTACACCATGTGCCGCATCATGGGACGCGATGACGACTTTCTTCTCGTCTCCTACATGGCCGACAAAAAAGCCCAGGAAACCATGCGCACCTTGGGACACATGCGCACGCCGCTCAGGCAGTCCAATACCACCAATCCCTTTGCGGCAGGGACTGCCAACCAGCTGACGCAGCTGCTCTTTGCCATGATGCCCGAGGAAGGTGCAGGCGGCAATGCCATTTTCTCCAACAATGCCCAGACACTCATCTCAGGGCTCATGTTTGCCCTGGTGGAACTGCGCGACAAGGGAGAAACACCGCTCTCCATAGGCATCATCCGCAAGTACCTGATGTCGCTGACAGAGGTGGACAGGCTGGCCAGAAGGACGGACATTTCTGAAAAGGCCATACTGGCCCTCAGGGCCGGCCTTGCAACAGTTGGCTGGGACATCACAAGGCAGCTTCAGCAGCAGCCGCGCAGCTTCGCAGAGCAGTACGCCTATGCAAGGGCCTACTTTGGCAGGGCCCTCTCCCTGCTGGTGGACAACTACGGGCGCATCTTTCTGACAACCCACGGCGAAGTGGACACTGTCGATGTCATAACCAGCAGGCGCATCTACCTGACCCTGATTCCGTCCATGGACAAGGATCCCAAGGAACTCAAAAACCTGGGCCAGATCTGCCTCTCCTCTGTCCGCAATGCCTGCGCCGTAGGGCTTGGAGACGCCATACAGGGCAGGCTCTCGGAGGTCCTGGGAAGCCTGCCTACAGATGCCAGGACGCCCTTTGGCGTGATAGTTGACGAATATGCAGCCATTGAAACGCCTGGCTTTGAGATACTGCTGACACAGGGAAGAGGACTGGGCATTGCCGTGACAGTGGCCTCGCAGGACTTTGCCGGCATACGCAGGGCCTCTGAAACTGCTGCCAGCCAGATTGTATCCAACTGCAAGGTAAAGATGTTCATGTGCCAGGAAGATCCCATGGCCACCATGAATCTGGTAAAGGCTATTGCCGGCGAAGCCTGGATACAGCGCACCACAGGCTGGTCCGTCAAATCGCCTGAGCTTGGCATGAGCTTTGCGGACAACCTGGCCGTCTCAGGGGAAAAGCTTGCCCGTGTTGATTTCAGGGATCTGCAAAAGCAGACAGAAGGACAGATGACGCTCTTTTTCAGAGGCGGGCTTATCAGGGCACGATCCTTCTATGCGGCCCCTCCGCTGGGACCAAACCAGGAAATACGCCTTGCCTGCCATCTCAAACTCAATGCCCCGCAAAGATCAGGGCTGTACACGGCGTCTTCGTCCTGGTGCACCATCCGCAGGCTCTTTGAGCGCTGGACAGAGGAGGACGCAGCCGGGAAAATACCGGTTGCAGACAGGACAGTTCCGGAAACAGAGGCAATGAAAGCCTTGTACAAAACAGCCGTCGTCATTCCGGAGCTGATGTACTACAGGGCCATGATTGCCTGCATCTGCGCAGCATGCGATGGTGCTGCTGCCGGAGCTCAGGCGTAAAAAAAGGGGATGGGCAAGCCCCATCCCCTGAGAAAATGCCTGCAAAATACTCCTTTTCAATGCGAAGCTGCAGGTTCAGCAGTCTAATCCTTTTTAAGAAGCTGATTTTCGAGATTTCTGACCCGTGTTCCGAGAGTCTGCCTCTCTTTTTCCACTGAAGCGGCGCGGTTGTGCAGAACATCCGATTTGTCCTGCAAATTCTTCAGGGCGCTCTTCTGATCCTCTGCAGCCTGCTGCAACAGGGAAATTTCCTGCGTCAGCGGATTTTGTTCCTTTTTAGGAGACTGTTTTTGCTGTTTTTTGTCGCGTGTTCCAAGAGCCTGCCTCTCCTTTCCCACAGAAGCGGCGCGATTGCGGAGGACTTCCGATTTGTCCTGCAAATTCTTCAAGGCGCTTTTCTGGTCCTCTACTGCCTGCTGCAGTGAACTGAGTTCCACTTGCAGCGTATCCAGACTGCCCCGCAAATCCACCACGCACTGGGTGAGTTTGTCAAACTCTTTTGTCTGAACATCGCTGTGCAGTTTAACGCCGAGGCCTGCAAGCAGGAGCAGGACTGCCGTGGCCCCGGCGATCATCCAGTTTTTGCTGGATGGTCCTAAGATTTTCGAGGAACTTATCGACCATTTTTTTTTTTGTACACGTACTCATTGAATCCAATGCCATTCCAGAATGCTCCTTTATCGCCATCATTCCAGAATACTGTATCGCTCTTAGAGATAACAGAGCTGATGTCTTCATCTGATTCCGCCAGATAAGATGCCAGAACAAATTTACTGCCGGCAGGAATCTGCCACTGAGTTTGATCAAACTGGTCCTTGCTTTGTTTCAGATGGTCGGCAATTTCATCAAAATTCTGGGTTAGTGTTACACATGGGTTGTCCCCTATAAATTTGTCTAAATACGAGCCAAACGACTGCATCTGCTCATCGTCAGAGTACAATCTGCACAGGATACCAGCCCATTCCCACATTTTTCGAGGCTCATCCTGCAAAGCAATGGCGTACCGTATTGCTGTGCCCATGTAGTCTTCCCGTGACGAAGGAATCCCGGTCAGCCAGCACAGGACTGAATTTCCAGTCTTAAGGATAAGCACGCCTTTAGTGGTATCGTCAATAAGCTGTCGCAATCCTGATTGAACAGCCTTTGTTTTTGCCTTTTTTATCACGCCTGTATGCAGAACGTCAGCATAGTCTGACGTACTTTCACGAAAACGTGTTTCAAGGGACCCCTGAACCGGCATATAAGGCCTCCTGTTAATTCAGGACCTGTTTTCTGTTATACGCAGGAAGAGATCTTTCCTGTGCAACACTGGATTCCGCCATGATCTTGTCCAGTTCATCCACTGCGCTTAAAAAGTACTTATAGGCATGCATATCAATGTTACTGAGGCGAATAATTTTAGCAATGAATTTGCAGATTTCCAGTACGATATTCGCCGGGCCATAGGGAAGCCATCTGGCTTTGCCAGGCTGAGGGGCAATGGTGTACACGGCGCTGAATTCGCTGTCATTCCAGGACGAAGACATCAGGTAGCAACAGCCAACCGTGTTCACCGGCATGTAGAGGCAGGAGATATGGTCGCAACCTTCTAATTGGCTTATTGTCTTTCCGTAATATTGCCTTGTCCGGTTTAATAGCTCTTGCGACTGGTCATTGAGAAAGCTCGCCATAGCCGGCGTGGTGAAATAGGTTTCACATTTCACAGGAGCAAAGATGCAAAGGCCGGGCTTATCCTTGCGCCTGCTAAGCCATTCCCGCATAAAATCTTCCACGTGATTGACTCCAAGCAGTTCACGCGCCGTGAACATCTGCTTCTTCTGGCGGCTTTCCATGATAACTGCGGCGTCAACCGGGATAATGACAATATTCCAGTCTTCGATTTTCAACTCATCCAAACGGCTTGGATCAGTAATCCAGCCTCCGGGAAAGTCATTGAACCGTATTTTCGGAGAAAAACCATCATCACCATGAGAAGAGAGTTTCAGCTCAAAAGTTTCATGGCTGGAGGTGCTGGACAACTTGCTTACATAACAATCAAAAGATTGCGCATCTATGCCGCAGTCAAGCTCGCTCCTCTTTTTGGACAGAATTTTACTTGTGTTTTTATCAGCCACAAGGTTAAGGCAGTCTTTCCCATGTTTCAGCAGTGTATCGTGGTAGACCTTAAATTCCTCTACCATGGAAGCGATAAGGGTTGTTTTGCCTATTCTGCTTGGCCCGAAAAAACCTATTTCTATGGGAGCTTTTTTGTAGGCCAGGAATTTAAATACAACATCCGGTAAAAAAACATTCAGCATTCTGCCCAGTAAATTCATGTCAGCGCTCCTCCTATTGATTTCCAGCCACCCTGTCCAGTGCCTTGAGCGCCTGATTCAGGGCAATCAGCCTCGCCCCCAGCTCATTGTTACTGCCAGCACTAATTATTTGATAATACACCTGAAAGAACTGATTCCATTCCTCTTCCGCGTCGAGACTGCGAACAATTTTGTCTTCGAAGCGTTCATAAGCAACAAGCAGGATATTGTAGAGTGATTTGCGTGTTTCTTCTGCGAGGATGTTGCAGATTTCCTGTACAGTGCGTGAACCGGCGTTCCGCAACGTCAGGTATACGCTCTTCAGTATTTCCTCATCGGAAGAACCGTACAGTTTCTCATCTTTTTTGATAATTTCTTTCAGACGGCGGATAGGATCATAGGAACGCGGATAGAACTGGGTTTTGTGCTCAATCTGCAAAGTGAGCAGGCTGTCAACAGCCTCCTTCATATCCGACAGGTCTTTTCCAGATTCCTCCATGTATTGCATAAGCTGACGCAGGTTTTTCTCCGGTGAGTCGGCCTGCAGAAGGCCATTCAGTACATCGGGGGCATTAAGAGCGTTTACCGCATCATTTTGTATTTGCTGGACATAGTTGTCATAAACAGTATCAAGCGACTCAGAGAATACATCGGCTATTGTCACGCGCAGTGTATGAACGTTTTCTTGAAGGATATGCTTCGGTCCCTCTTCTAAAGCAAATTGCTTAATGTAGTACTCCTTCCATTTGTCCAGGGAACCCCTACCAAGTCCGGTTTTTATATACTCATCAATGGCTTTTTTGATACCATCAAGCGTATCGATAATTTCAGGCACGTCTTCATCAGCTACTGCACTTTTTTCAAGCACTTCTCGCATTTTGACACTTCGATGAGTAAAATTTTTCATGGCCTTTTTTGCAGTCTTTCTTTTTAGTTCTTCCTCATCTTCAAATTCACTAAATTCATGCAGGAGCCTTTTGGCTTCTATACCGAAAGCGGCTATTTCTGAATCCAAAGACGCCTGCTGTTTCTCCAAGTTCTGGCAGACGGCGCTGTCTGTGGCTTCCAAGCGCCCGGCCAACTGCTCCAAAACAGGGTGCAGTACATCGTTTGACAAACCGTCTGAATCAGAACTCTTGGTGCGAATAACGGTGTATGCTGACCCGATGCGCTTTTTCGTCTCATCATACATCAAGTTTATTTTGTCGTCCTGGCAACCGCCACCATTGACAACCAGCTGTATGAAATCTTCCGGGCGTCCGGCACGGGGGCTGCTGCGCTTGAGCGTTTCCAGGGTCTGTTGCGCCTGCTCATCCCAGTCCATGCGCGTCCCATCAGGCCTTCTGATGAAGAGACACGCATCCACATTGTTGGCAAAGCCTTCTGTGTGCCGGTCGTTAAGGGCCGGATCCAGCTCTCCCAAACCAGGAAGGTCGATAAGCATGAGATCCCGGGCATCGGCCTTCGGGAACTCACAGCGGATTTCCACATAATTCACAGCCAGGTAGACGTAACTCTTCCTTGGATTGCCGTTTTCATCCAGGACGGTGTACGCCACATACGGACGCAGGTCTTTCAGGGCAATGGTCTGTTGGCTTCCAGTCAGCAAACCACTCCAGGATGTGATGCTTTCCTGCCAGGCTTTCAAATCCTGAATGTACTTGCGCTGTCTTTCATCGCTGGCGCTGCTTTCAGACAGATCAGCCTCCCTGAATTCTTCCAGGGACAGAGGGCTGAGCAGGCCGAGGGCGTTAAACAACGGCCCCACCCGTTTTTCCAGGAAGCCTCTTTCATCATGAAATCTGACAATGGCATTGTTGTCACTGGAATTGCGCAACACGCTGCGCACAGCCGTCACGGGCAAACCATCGGCAGAAGGCACTTCATTGTCAGTAAGTCCTGAGAGCTTTTGCAACAGAAAACTTTTGCCGGTGCCCTTGCTACCGCCAAAACCGATATTTATGGTCTTCCTGCTGAAACGTTTTACCGCATCATCCGACTCTTGGCGCAGTTCCTCCGTCTTTTTTTCAAGTTCACGCAGTCCTTCCATCAAATCGCTGCAACATTCGCTCAGCTTTTTATCATCAGAAATTTGTTGCAGACGATCTACTGCGGCAACGGCTCCAGCCAGGTTGCGGGTTGAGCCTTCACACTGTTCCTTGACTGTTTTCAGCCAAGGCAGATGTTCCTGTCGTTTTTGCAGAATATGTGAAACCTGTTCCTGAATTGAGGGCATGGTGTTGCTCCTTATGTTCTATATCTCGGGGAAAAGGATATTGCGCTATATTGTACTTGAAAAAAAAAAAAAACAGCAAGTGATTTTATACTAACTCAGGTCTTACGCATGACCTTTTTTCGACAGTTTCATAAATTTCAGACGGATGGCAAACAACTACGTGTAAAACGGGTCTAATCAGGCGGAATATTTGTATCCGTTCAGGGCCGGATCTCTGCCCCGGGGAAGGCGGCATGATTGCTTTGTACCAATGCAACCTGTTGAAAACACAAGATAAAACCAGAGACAAGGATACTCAGTTGCCTTTACTTTATGGATTGGAAAAGATATATTTAAATATGGGCAGGTGAGGTACTGCACGAGAGCTCTGTTCACTCTGCTACTGGTATCCAGGCGGTTTATCAGGAATATCTTGAACCGGAACGCGATGTTTTCAAGCGCCTGAAAGACGGAGACATACGTGTTGCCTGCATCGTCTTTGAGAACCAGAGTACACCTGCCCCAGATATGCCACTCCGTGTGATTGGTTATGACGGGGCAACATACCATGCAGAAGAAGAGAAACGGCGACTATAAGCCGGAACCTCGTGTACTTGACCATATGCATGAAACGCTTCAGTTGCTGAGCGTTATGGCAAAAGACCACCGGATTTTGGATGCGTATCAGCCGGATGCCCCGCAAGGAGTTCCACGTACCATGTGTGATGTAATTGACAGAATTGAAAATCGCGGCATTGATAAAGGCATTGGAATAGGCATTGCTAAAGGCCGTAAGGAAGGCATTGGAATAGGCCGTAAGGAAGGCCGTGCGGAAGGCCGTGAGGAAGGTCGTAAGGAAGGCCGTGGTGAAATAAATTCGTTGATGGAAAAATTGTTAGCTCAAAATCACATTGAAGAGGCCAAAAGAGCTACTGTCGATCCGGAATATTGTGACAAGCTTTTGAAAGAATATAAGGTTATCTAGGCCGTCTCTGCACAGGGGAGCATCGAAAGATGCTCCCCCTGATGCTCCCCTCTCCTTATCCACATGCCCTGAGGCATTTTGTCTCTCTGGCCCCCTGAACAGATGCAGTGCCGGTCAGCTGCAATCAGCCAGCCGTAAACACGCAGTGCTTCCTGTACACGGCCAGGCCCCAGTAGGTAACCGGACAATCCTCCCCGTACCTTTTCTCAACGCCGCATCCTGCATTGTCCTTAAGCTGGCTTAAGGCTTTTTCTGCAAGGGCAGTCAGATCCTCCTCAGAGCCGGCACGCACAATCTGAATTGCAACAATCCGCTTATCAAACTGGTTACAGACCACGACATCTGCTTCTGTCCGGCCGATCGTTCCCCATTGTATGGCATAGCCTTTGCCGCTTTTTTGAAACAGCCAGTAGAAAAAAGAGTGAAGAAACATCTCGCAGGCGTCGTACAGGCCGTCAGTCTCTTCCAGCAGGCTTGTCAGCAGCCTGGACACTGCGGCGTCGTCATTTGCCCAGAAAGCCTCAAAAAATTCCCATGTGTCCACCCGTATGCGCAGTGAGTACAGCCAGTACATGATGGGGATGGTAAAAAGGTTCCTGAGCTGTTTGTTGGGTATGACAAGGGAAAAACTGTAACCGGTATGCCTGCCGTCCGGCTTCTCCTGCTGCGGGCTGGCCTTGGCAAGATGCCCCAGGTGGTACAGAAGGGACCAGAGATACTCCTCCCCGTCCTTATACGGGTTGTCGCAGGCAAAGGTATCAGCTATGCGGGCTTCTGTTGAACCGCCAGACAGCAGGCTGTCCAGCCGGGCGCCAACATGGGTGGACCTGGTTTGCCACATGCTGTCTACGGCAGCATTGACGAATGTCTTCACCCAGAAGCGCCTGGGGCTCCCCAGCCTGTAATTTTCCAGCACATCACCAAGATATCCCAGGACATCGCGGGGACTGTACATTTCCATGTCGCCAAAGCAGATTCCGCCATACCACTCCTTGATTGTCTCCCTCTCCTCCGCAAGCCCGGTCCTGTCCGCAAGCTCATCGACTTCCTGTGCAGTGAAGCCGATCTTGTCGGCAAAGGCCTTGTCTGAAATGTCATAGCACGCACAGCCGGCAAATGCGTCCAGCCCGCTGGCGCCGGTTACAGGAAGGCTGCCTTTGAGAATGGCAAATTCAAGGTACTCATTGTCGTTGAGGACAGCATCGAACACGCTGTTTACGCATTGAGCCATTTCGCGGTAATGGCCGTGATACTGTGCACAGAGCAGGGCATCCTCATACGAGTCAACAAGCAGTATGACCCGCCTGCCGTAGTATGCGTACAGGGCGCGGCAAAGGACTTTCAGACAGTCAGGGTGAAAGTCCCTGTCTTTCAGGTGCGCAATCTTTTTGAGAAACTGCCTGTCCCGTTTGTCTACGGCTTCGCTCTCCCGCAAAAACGAAAAGTCAGAACAGGTATGGGCCACTTTCCAATAAAACGATGCCAGTGCTTCATCAAATGTAAGCCACCCATTGGTCCAGAAATTGGCATAGACTGCAGGATACTGGTTCATCCACCTGTCGCAGAGGGCCTTGTCCTCAGATATGGCAAGCCCGTCAAATATGGCCCTGCTGTCCTGCCTGATGTCAAAAAAGTCCCTCAGCATGGTCATGGTCAGCGTTCCGCCGAACCTATGGGGACGCGTGATGATGGTGCCCCTGGAAGGGCCGGTGGCAAGAAACTCGCCAATAAGCGCCGTCTTGTCCATGTAAAAGCATTGTTCCTCCCTGAGCCCCCGAAACCAGGCATTGCCAGCTCTCAGCTTCCAGCCAGACATATCTCTTCTCCTTCCCATACCCGTGATGCTGCAGTGCGTTAATGCAGAGGCCATCAGGCCGTTTCAGCCCTGAGCCTGCAGAACCGGCGGCAAAAGCCCATGCCCCAGAGAACCGTGTTTTTGTACCGGTCTTTCAGCCCTTCTGCCTCTGCCCTCTCCCTGGCCCTGTCCAGGGCTTTTCCGGCAGCATCGGACAGTTCATTGCCTCCGGCATATGCAATGCCGACAACGGCACAGCGGTCATTTTCAGGATCAGGGATGACAATTTCCTGCCTGCCATGACCCGGCCCGCCATCACTTCCGGCTTCACAGCCTGTTCCGTCAAAAAGCCCTGTCAGAAAATCACAGTATCCGCTTTCATCTGCCCCGCAGATGACTGTCTCTCCCAGAAAGCCGTACAAAAGCTCTTCCAGTCCGTCAGCATCGCCTGCCCAGAACATTCTTAAGAATTCGGCCTTGTTCCTGGCAGCCTTTTCCCTGAAACGCCTGTTTACGGCCTCTGTGAACAGTGTGCGCACCCTTTTGTTGGGGATGACAAGCGGGATGCTGCCATAGGGGCTGTATCCATATGAACAGCAGCGCAGCTCCTGCCCGCTCTGTGCCTTTTGCTCTTCAGTGGCCTGGGTGAGAAAGCCTGCCAGGTACAAAAGATACCACAGCCTTTCTTCATCATGCTCCCCCATGGTGAAGAACTGCTTCTCCTTAACAGCACATTGCAGGCACGCGCCAGTCAGCAGATCTGTCGCCATGCGCAGTTCATGGGCAGCCATTCCGTCAACAATTTTCTGAATGAACTCCTGTTCTTCAGGAGTACCGCGGTACTGGTCCGGCTCTGCCTCAGGATTTTCCTGCAATGCGGCGATACAGCTCATGATATCACGGGTACAGAAGACTTCCGTATCATCCCCTGTAACATAGCCTTTGCACCAGTCCTCTATCCCGGCCTTTTTTGCGCTAAAACCAGTCTCAGCCAGCAGTTTGCCAGCCTCTTCCGGTGTAAGCCCGAACTGGCCGGCATAGCAGATGTCCGAAGGGTAATGCGTGGAAAAGTTGTTGAACCCGCTGATGTCGCTGTGATTTGTATAGGGCAGGCAGCCTGTGAGCACGCCAAACTCAAGATATTTATTGTCCTTCATGACTGAGCCGTACAGGCTGCCGAGGAAGTCCGCCATTTCATCGTAGTACCCTTGCTCCTGTGCATGGAGCAGCGGAACGTCAAAGTCGTCAATGAGCACAATGGCACGTTTCCCGTAATAATCGTACAGAGCCCTGCTTAGTGCCAGAAGGGAGTGGGACAGGCATCTGCGCTCATCAAGTCTTTTTTCAATTCTGGACAGCGGGTCTTCATACTGCCTGCCGGCCGCTATGGCCGGGCTCTGCCTGAGAAAGTCAAATTCTGTACACAGGCTTTTCATGACATCTATAAACCTGTCCATGGCCTCTTCATGCTTGCCGCCCCTGACATCCTTCAGGCTCAGCAGGACAACCGGATACTGGTTCATCCGCTTGTCGCAGACTTCCTTGTTTTCCGATATGGCCAGCCCCTCAAATATGGCCCGGCTGTCCTGCCGGATGTCGCAAAAGTCATGCAGCATGCTCATGTTCAGGCTCTTTCCGAAGCCGCAGGGATGCAGGATAATGGATGCTGCCGGCGGCCCCCAGGCCAGCAGGCTTTCCGCAAACATTGTCTTGTCCACATAGATACGGCCGGCCTCGCGAAGTTCGCGAAAGGACATGCCTGTCCTGTTTTGCATTTCAGTTTTTTCAGACACTTCTCTTTTCTCCTTGCAGCTGCCCAGGTCTCTTCTGATGCCTGTTTTTGCTGGGCATGGCCCTGTGGCATGCTGCCTCCCTTAAGAGACAGCATGTCTTTCACCATGAATTCTTCAGCCTTAACCAGGTACAGGGCAGATGCTTTCGTTTTGGTTTTGCGGCAATGGCCGCCCTGATATGGTTATTCAGCCCTGAGCCTGCAGTACTGCTGGCAAAAGCCCATGCCCCAGAGAACCGTGTTTTTGCAGCGGCCTTTCAGCCCTTCTGCCTCTGCCATGTCCCTGGCCATGTCCAGGGCTTTCCCGGCAGCTTCACACACGTCCCCTTCACTGGCGCTTTCAATCCTGACAGTGGCAGAGCGGTCATTTTCAGGGTCAGAGATGACAATGTCATGGCTGCCCTGACCTCTCCCGCCAGAAGCCATGACTTCGCAGCCTGTTCCGGCAAAAAAAGCTGTCAGAAAATCGCGGTATCCGCTGTCATCTGCCTCTGAAATGACCGTCTCTCCCAGGCAGGCGGACAAATAATCTTCCAGTCCGTCAGCATCGCCTGCCCAGAACATCCTCAAAAATTCCGTCCTGTCCAGTGCGGCCATCTTTTCCCTGAAACGCCTGTTTATGGCCTCTGAGAACAGGGTACGCACACGGTTGTTTGGGATGACAAGGGGAACGCTGCCATAGGGACTGTAGCCGCAGGAATAGCAGCGCCACTCCTGCTCGCTCTGTGCCTTTTGTTCTTCAGTGGCGCAGGTGAGAAAGCCTGTCAGGTACAAAAGATACCACAGCCTTTTGTCATCATGCTCCCGCATGGTGAAGAACTGCTGCGACTTAACAGCGCATTGCAGGCATGCGCCAGTCAGCAGATCTGTCGCCATGCGCAACTCATGGTCAGCCATTCCGGCAACAATTTCCTGAATGAACTCCTTTTCTTCGGGAGTACAGCGGTACTGGTCCGGCTCTGCCTCAGGATTTTCCTGCAATGCGGCGATGCAGGCCATGATATCCCGGGGACAGAAGACTTCCGTATCCTTCCCCATAACATAGCCTTTGCACCAGTCCTCTATCCCGGCCTTTTTTGCCGTAAAGCCGGTCTCAGCCAGCAGCCTGTCCACCTCTTCCGGGGTAAGCCCAAACTGGCCGGCATAGCGGATATCCGAAGGGTAATACGTGGAAAAGTTGTTGAACCCGCTGATGATGCTATGGTTGGTATAGGGCAGGCAGCCCATGAGCACGCCAAACTTAAGAGAAGTATTGTCCTTCATACATGCGCCGTACAGGCTGCCGAGGAAGTTCGCCATCTCCTTGTAGTAGCCTTTCCTTTGTGCATGCAGCAGGGGTGCGTCATAATCGTCAACGAGCACAATGGCACGTTTCCCATAATACCTGTGCAGAGCCCTGCTTAATGCCTCAAGAGAGAGGGACATGCATATCCGCTCATCAAGCTCTTGTTCAATTTCGGACAGAGGGTCTTCATACTGCCTGCCGGCCACTAAGGGCGGACTCTGCCTGAGAAACTCAAATTCAGCACACAGGCCTTTCATCACGTCCGCAAACTTGTCCCTGGCCTCCTCATAATTGTCGCCCCTAACGTCCTTCAGGCTGATCAGGACAACCGGATGCTGGTTCATCCACTTGTCGCAGACTTCCTTGTTTTCCGATATGGCCAGCCCCTCAAATATGGCCCGGCTGTCCTGCCGGATATCGCAAAAGTCGCGCAGCATGGTCATGCCGAGCGTCCTCCCGAAGCCATGAGGGTACATGATAATGGATGCCTTGGGCGGATACGATGACAGCAGGCTTTCCGCAAATGCCGTCTTGTCCACATAGATATGGCCGGCCTCGCGGAGTTCGCGAAAAGATTTGTCATCAGCATTGCTCTGCATAGCAATCATGTCTCTCTCCTTTGGTTGTGCATACGTGCCTTGCCTGTCTTTCTGCCAGCGGCACGAGGGTATAGATGTTTTACTGCGGGGGAACATAGACAAATTGCAAAAAGATGTACAGCAAAAAATATCGTTTTTTTCTTTGCATACACAGCAAAGGGGGCACGGCAATGATGCCGTACCCCCTTCTGTAACAATTTCAGTATCTTGCGACTATGGCTGACGTTCCTGGCTTACGAGCCTGACCCCTGTGCATTCTGGCGCAGGGGAGCAGGACAGCGCTCCACTACGTCATTCTGCCCCTGGGAGCCCATGCCCGCAAGCGTTGCCAGCAGCGCCGTCTGACAGAGGCCGCAGCGCAGGCTTTGCAGGATGCCCGCACAAAAGCAGGCCGGGGCACAGGGCGGCAAGGCTTCCGGTCAGGCCCCTTCCCTCAAAAGGCACGCCAGGGAGTGCAGTCCTTCTTCTTACAGCCACTTTTCTCCACCAGCCATCAAATCAGTCGTCATCCGACAGAGCCTGAGGGTTGGCTAATAAGAAAATTTGTCCGTCTGCGAAATCTATCTCTTCCTCTATGTCTCTGACATAATGGTTGTAATCAACCCATTTCCTCATATGTTCTGACTGAAAACAAGCCTGATTGTATGTTTCTGGCGTCACAGCAGCAAGACGCGCGCGCCAGACATCAATCAGCTCCGGGCTTGGCGTTTTGGCTGCAATTCTCTCAAAAACCTCAGAGGCCCAGTACAACTCCTCATCTGTACATTCATACTTAAAGTATTTTATTGTCTCATCAATATTCTTTGTAAATATTTCAATAGCTGCATTCCAATAATCGTCAATCCAGTATGTATCCTCGTCTTCCGTAATCCTGAACTGAACAGCCTGCTTCATCGTTTCAAAATTCATTGTCAGACTTCCTCCTGTTGCAAGGTATAGATGTTATACGGTGAAAAAGTGAAAAAGTACAGACAAACTGCAAAGTGATACAGGCAAAAGTACAGCACATTTTTGCATGTCAAAGGAAAAGCCTGTCCCGTGGCCGCTTTTATCAGTCCCAGGACAGGCATTCTTCTTACGAGCCTGACTCCTGTGCATTCTGGCGCAGGGGAGCAAGATAGCGCTCCACTACGTCATTCTGCCCCTGGGAGCCCATGCCCACAAGCGTTGCCAGCAGAGCAGTCTGGTAGAGGCCGCAGCGCAGGTTTTCCAGCTGCAGGTGGTACGACTCGGACATGATGGTGACCAGGTGCTTTAAGGCATCATTGCTGTTCCAGAGCGCCGATTCCCTGAGCTTGTTGATATTGCCGGAAAAGTACTGCTGCCTTGCCGAAAAGTACTGCATGAGCGAATGCCCGAGCTCGTCCTTTTGCTTGCGGCCTGCAGGATCCACGCCGGCATTTTCCTCAAGTTCCGGCACTGCCTGGCTGTAGTCCGTGAGAGGCAGGTAGAACTGCGACACAAAGCGCAGCGCCCCTTCGGCAACGCCTGTCTGGGCGGACTTTATCTTGAGGGCCGAGGCCCCCTTGCGCCCGCCAGGCGTCATCTGGGCCTCGCTGCTGACTTTCGGGGCGGGCGTAGGGTTGGCAAGGACGCCAATCATATAGGTAGACCTGGCCTGTTCCGTGATCAGCCCGTCCGACGGCAGAAGCCAGTTCGGCCTGAAGACTTTTTCATCCTTCATAAGATCGGAGTCCAGCAGGATGTGGTCCTGCTGCCCCTGGGCCTGGGCAAAGTTGCGCACCACGCCGTCACGGCGTGTCTCGTCAAGCGTCTGCTCCTGCAGCTCGTCAAGGCTCTCCCTGCTCTTCTGCTGGCCGGTGTTGGCAAGCGCCGACGCCATGTCCGCACACGGGGCCTCCGTATTCAGGGGATTGTGCTGTGTCGCCTCTATGTCGGCGCTGATGCTGGCAGCCATGCGCTCCATGGCCGCCACAAGCTCCCTTGTGCTCCCGAGCAGCAGTTCGGCCTCTGCCGAGGACGATCCGCTCATCTTTGCCTGCAGGGCAGAATTGAGCACTGCCAGCTGTTCGCACAGGGAACGCCCGGTTTCCGCAAGCTGCTGCATGGAAAGGACCTGATTTGCGGCCGTGGCCAGGCCTGGGCCCACGCTGCAGGCATCGCCTGCAATACGGGTTCCCTCGCCGTCCCCTGCCATTGCCGGCACGGATGCTCCGTCAAGCCCAGCTGTTGCGGCAGGAGCGCCTGCCGGATGCCCGCACAAAAGCAGGCCGAGGCACAGGGCGGCAAGGCTTTTGCTCCGGACCCTGCTCGCAAAAGGCACGCCAGGGAGTGCAGTCTTTCTTCTTCCAGCCACTTTTTTTCCTCCTTTCTTTTTTTTGCACAGGCTTCCAGGCAGGTCACATGCCCCTGCATTCAGGGGGAAAAATCCCGTCCCGGCCATGCCTGACAAAAAAAATTTTCAAATGCTGATTTTTTCTCTTGACAATTTTTATTTTTATACTAATCTAACCAAATCAGGCGGTGCTGCGCATTATATCCCAGCCGTACAGCTGCCGCCTTCCAGTCAGTTTTGCAACATGCGCCTGCTGCCGAAAAAAATTTGCCGGCAGGATGCGTGCCCTCCTAAATAGTCACACCTTATTCTTATGTCAATAACTTTTTGAGATTCTAAAGACACCATCAGATACCACGCTGCCCTGTCCTCTATGAACTGCTGCCCGCAGGACTGCCTGCCGGCATAAGGACAGCTGCCGTACAATCCTGCCGCTGCAGCAAAGCACGCTGCCGGTGGCAAACACAAACCATCAGGCAAAAGGCAAAACCACAGCCAGGACCATAAAGGCCGCAATCACAAAGTCCGTACCATCATGTCCGGAAGGAGACGCTTATGAGCAGAAAACACCCGGTGAGCTGCTACATGCTCCGCAAGAAGCATGCAAAACAGCTTCAGATAAAACATGCCCCGGCACAGGAAACAGGCAGGCAGCAGGAAGAAGCACTGCCGGCCGGAACTGAACAGCAGGCACAGATCGAAGAATACACCCCGGAGACAGTTGAGGAGGACAGAATGACAGGACAGATTGCACAGGATGAAACGCTGGTGCAGGCAGAAGAGACAGTGCAGGAAGCGGCCGCAGAGGAAGACAGTGCGGAAAACTGCGCTGATGCAGGGATGTACCTGGAACTGGACGTCAATGCCCTGGACAATATGGCCATGTCCTTTCTTGAAGGAGCCGAAGCGGAGTTTACCTATCACCAGGCAGAGCTCATCCGGCTGGCCTATCTCGGGCTTAAGACAAAAAACGCCATAGAAGCGGCCCAGTTTGTGCTTGACAGGGCCCGCAACCTGGCCCCGCACAGGCCAAAGGCCAGGACGATTGATGATCCCCTCAACGAGTATATTTCAGACTTTGTGGAACAGGAGTCCGGGCATCTCTCCTATGTCGAAGCTGAAATCATACGCAGGGCGGCACGCGGCTGTGACAGCGAAAGCATTGACGAGCTGCAGTACCTTCTCAACAGGGCTCTCAGGGCCCTGAACGAGCGCACGGCATCTGCCTCGTAGCCTGGCACCAGGAAAAACAGGCAAAATCCCCTCTCAGGAAGCACTGCATGCGGGACCGGCAGCTCAGGACACTGATGCAAAAACCACGGCCGGCCCCGCATCTGCACTCATCAATTCAGGACATATCCTGACAAAGACAGGAGACCTCTGTGCTATCTTACAGAAACCAGCCAGTCACACAGGCACTACAGGCACATAAACAGCAGCACGGAACAGGAGAACAGGCAGCATACAGGTACAGAAGCTGGTCCGCCCCTACAGGAGCCGTTCCGGGTGTTGAAGCCATGCCCCCTGCGCATGGCGTGATATACGATGACAGCAGCAACATCAGGAAAAGAGCCCCTGTACTGACGCTGGAAGGTTGCGGCTGTGCCGGATCCCCTGTCACCAGGGACGACAGGACAGGGATGCAGGCAGTGCCCGGAACAGACGAGGTTCCTTCCCCTTCTGCAAAGCCTGTGCCGGGCAAAATGCAGGACAGCCTGCAGGACGGTACGGATGCCCGGCAGCAGGACCAAAAGAAGGACACAGAACGGCAGGCTGCCATGCAAAGCCTGTACAGGCAGAAGACTATACAGCGGCAAAGGGGCCTTATCCCCATGCTTGGCGAAACCGGCGGAGCAGTCCGCAAACTCTTTATGGAAGCCTGCTACGACATAAGGAACGAGTACAGGCTTAGGGAGAAAGCGGAAAAGGCTCCGGAAGCCGTTCCAAAATCCGTTCCCCAGGCCGCTCCGCCTGCCTCCTTACATACGGACAATGCTGAAACGCTGTCCTGTTCATTCTCGCCCAGATTCTAAACTGCACTTCTGAACAAAGGCCTGTTCCGCCAGGGATGCCCCGCAAGGGGCCTTCCGGCAGGACAGGCCTTCTTTTTTGAACATGACAGGAGATGCTGCCTGGCACGTACTGGCAGGCCCTTAGTCGTCTACCCACTCAATGTCCTGTTCAACTT
>CAVJEZ010000016.1:12794-17821 GCA_963648625.1 Odoribacter splanchnicus | reverse complement strand
TTCGGGCTCTATTTCTCCCAGCGCATCCTTACGGCCCTTATCGACAGCGGCCATCCCCGCCAGGAATCCTATGTGGCCGTACAGAAGCTGGCCATGCAGTCCTGGCAGACAAGGACATCCTTCCCTGAACTGGTCCAGGCTGACGCAACCATGCAGGCTGTGCTTGGCAGGGAAAAGCTGAAAGAGCTTTTTGATCCCAAATTCTATCTCCGCTATGAAGATACGGTCTACAGCCGCGTTTTCAACGACTAGAAGCAACCCGCCACTTTCCGCATACTAAAGAGCCGGCTTCTCTTCTGTCTTATGGGCAGCAAATCAGCCAGGGAATACCTATGCAACTCGAATTAAAAAAACGCCTAGCCCGCCTTCTTGTTGAAAAGTCCTACAAGGAAGGATCCTTCCTGCTGGCTTCCGGCCGTCAGAGCGACTATTATTTTGACTGCCGCATCACGGCCCTGGATGCCGAAGGCTCCTGGCTTATCGGCAATCTCTTCTACGACCTTCTCAGCGAAATGCGTGCCAGCGGCGTGGAGATCAAGGGCGTAGGCGGCATGACCATGGGAGCTGACCCGCTGGTTTCCGCCACCACGGTTATTTCCTATGAAAAGGGCAACCCGCTCCCCGGCCTTCTGGTCCGCAAGGAATCCAAGGGACATGGCACAAACCAGTTCGTGGAAGGGCTGGCCAACCTCAAGGAAGGCGATCCTGTCGTCGTTCTTGAGGACGTGGTCACAACAGGCGGCTCCCTGCTGAAGGCCTGCCAGCGCATCGAGCTCGCAGGACTCAAGATTGTGGCCGTATGCTGCATCCTTGACCGCGAGGAAGGCGGCAAGGCCCACCTGGCCGAGCACGGCTACAAGCTGCAGTCCCTCTTCACACGCAAGGAACTGCTTGAGCACGCCAAAGGCTAGGCAGAAATAAACGCAAAATCACCGGCCGCCCTGTTGTGCTTTTTGCATGACAGGGCGGCTTTTTTATGTCCGCTGTTTATCTTCCCGCTGTTTATCCTTCCGCTGTTTACCTTTCTGCTATCTTGTCTCGCCTGTCTTTTTGGCTTAGTTGTCTCTGATACCCGACATCCATCGGCAGCAGGAGAGGGCTGTATGGCGTTCATCAAAGTTCAGAAACTGGCAAGGGATAGGGCTGGCAAAATCACCCAGGGCACTGCGTCCATCGTAGACACAGCCTATATAGCGGACGGGAAATACCATTCAAAACAGATTGTCCGCGAACCTCTGGGCAAGGTAATCAGCCTGAGCGACGACAAACGAAGCGGCATCTTTTTATCCCAGCGCCGCGGCCTTGTTCACTACGATGCTGAACAGGATACCTTCAGGATGGTCTCTCCAGCGGAAAAAGAAGCCCTGGGGCTTTCGGACTGCGGGGCACAGGCTTCGCTCACCTTTGGCGATGCCTGCTGGTATTTGCAGCATCTTCATCAGTCAGGCCTGATGAAGGTCTTACAAGAGGCCTTTCCCGACGAAACGCTGCGAGAAGCCCTGCTGGTTCATCTTCTGCACAAGGGCCTGCCGTCAGGCCGATGCACATCCTGTGCCGGCTTCCTCTCCTCTTCCTTTGCAGGCCTCATGTTCCCCATGCAGGACAAAAGCATCCTGACAGAGGAAGCCTTCTTTTCCCTCCTGGGACAGGAAGAATGCGCCGGCCGCTTCTTTTCAGCACTGCACGGATACCTGCAGGGCCCTGCATCCTGCGTGCTCGTAAAGGCAGGGCCTCTGCCGTGGCAGGGCATTCCCGGCACAGGCACAGCAACGCATGCAGGCTGCCTCTGCATGTCCTTTGCAAAGGACAGCGGGATCCCGGTCTGGTTTTCCTTTGCGCCTGATGAAGACGACGTGCCCGCAGTGCTGGACAGTGCACTAAAAACGCTGGACAGCAAAATGCAGATGCGCCCTGACTCCTGCATCCTGGATGCAGGCGCTGTCAGCAAGGATTTTGTCAGGGAATTTTGTAGTGATAAAAAAGACTTTATCGCTCTGATGCCCGCCAGAAAGGATTTTCAGTACAAGGATGCCTTCAAGGAATACGTCCGCCCATATCTTGGCAAGGCAAAATTTGAGTTCATGCTTGAAGGCAGACGCTATTTCGGACGCCAGATTCCGTTCAGCCTCTACGGGCGCAATATATATGTCACCAGCTATGTGGACCTGGAAAGGGCCAGACAGGGCTTTAAGGAATACAATTCCCTGTACCCTAACGAAGTCAGTGATCTGGGCGGTTTCAAAAAAGAATGGCTGGCCGGCCGTTTCGGGTATTTTGCACTGGCCTCGTCTGCACCGCTGCCTGAAAAGGAGCTTCTTGGCACCTATCTCGGGCACAGCAGGCGCTACGCATCCTTTGCCGGCCTCTGCCCTAATGGGTCTCCTGCTGCAAGGCGCGGTGCCATTCTCTTTGCCTGCATACAGGACTGCATCAATCAGGCCATCAGGAAGACTCTGGCTGCCCAAAACAGCACTCCTGACGAGCTCTTTGCGGCAGTGCAGCCGCTTTTCTGCCTGCCGTCAGATACAGGCTGCCTTACGGACACGCCGTCTGACAAGGCACGCGAGTGCTTTGCCATCCTGGGAATGCAGGTTCCGGCCTGTGTCAGCCCGGAAAAATTCAGGCAGGAGCTTCTGGGCCTGTAACTTGTCCAGGCAGAGAAGCCCAGCAAGGCTGCCGTGCGGGCCAGGGACTGAGGAATATCCTGTGCTCCCGTACACATAGTGCACAAAAGTAAAGGCGTTTCCAGGTTGTTTCCTGAAAACGCCTCTTCTTTTTTACACTGGCGGAGAGAAAGGGATTCGAACCCCTGGAGGGGTTACCCCCTCAACGGATTTCAAGTCCGCCGCATTCGACCACTCTGCCATCTCTCCGAAAGTTTTTCCGGCTTACCAGCCTACTGGATAGCTTCCTTCAGCTGCTTGCCAGGAATAAATTTGGGCACCCTGCAGGCGGGGACAACCATCTCTTCCTTGGTGCGGGGGTTGCGGCATTTGCGCTCGGCACGGGAAACGGTCTTAAAAGTGCCGAAGCCGTTCAACGTCACTGAGTCGCCGGCAACCAGAGCTTCACGCAGGACAGCAAATGTAGCGGTGAGGGCCTTTTCGGCGTCACTCTTGTGGTCGAAACCAGCCTTTTCGGCAATCTTAGCAACAAGATCTGCTTTTGTCATAATGTACTTACTGCGCCATATTTTCCAGGGAAGGAAAGAGAAACGCAGCCTCCTTATGTTTCCTTGATGATACACAACGGCATCCCGTCTTGCGACAGATGCCGCCGGCTGTACCCTTTATATCCGCCCTGCTTGCAAACAGGCATCCAGAGCCGCTTGAAGAAGCCTTGCCGGACAAGGATTTGTGCGATCCGTCCGGCTACCGGAGTACAGCCAAAGAAGCAATGAACAGGTTCTGAACCTCCCACGACCAAAGTCGCAGGGTTCCCGGTCAATAGCTCTGCCGAGCTAAGTATCTCCGGGCTATCCACAGCAGTTCCTGCGGTTCTTACATATACTTCTGGATATATGCTAACTAATTGGTACGCCTGACTCACGACCCGGGTCACAAGTGCGCAGCGTATTTATTAATCAGTCTCGGGAAAAAATCCTGTCCTCTGCCGTTAAGCTCCTGATAAGAACTAAACGCCGTACAGCAGGGACTACAGGACGTTTCGCCATTGTGATAAAAAAAAGCGCAGCCTTGTGTCAACCCCAAAACAGGCACAGCGCCCTGTTCCTAAGCATTTTCCTCCGTTTTACGCTGCCAGATACGCAAATCGCCCTTGGTTTCGGCAATCTTCTTGCGGAACGTCTGCCTGCGGTCCTCGCCGTCCATCAGGCCGGCTATAAATTCTGTCACATGCAGGACATGATTCTTGCGCTTCAGCCCCAGCAGGCACCTGGCAATGCCTATCTTGCAGGAGGGACAGGACACAAGGACAACGTTCTTATAATCCGCATCCATCAGGGATGAGAGATTTTCCTTCTTGACCTTGCGAAGCTCGTTGTAAATGGCAGGGGAGGTCATGGAGCCGGTTCCGGACTCGCCGCAGCATCCTGTGCTCATCACAAGCCTTGCCCCGCTGTACTGCTCCACCTGCTTCATGAGCATCTGATGGCCCTTGATGCGGTGCACACCGGCCCACGGGCAATGGCAGGAGCCATGGTAGACAATGGTCGTTCCCGCAGGCAGGGGCGTGGAATGGCCCTGGGACTGCCTGTTGAAGACAGGGAAGGTAAGCTGTCCCACGTCAAGGATATGGATATCCGGGAACTGTTCCTCAAGGCCGTAGCGCTCAAGGCTGTCCAGGCAGGTAGGACAACTGGTGACAATATTTGTCACGGTATAGCCCTGCTGCTGCGCAGAACGGATCATGGAAGCCAGATACTGCCTGTTCTGGGCCATATTGTCCTCATAGGCCACATTCTTGCCGGCCACAAGAGCCGGATAGCCGCAGCACATATGCTTGGGCGGCACCATGACGGCAAATCCCGCTTCCAGCAGCAGCATGACAGACGACAGGCCTATGCGGTCATAAAAGAGGCTGCTGCCGCACCCGGGGAAATACAGCACCAGGGGCAGCTTTTCAGGACTGTCCTCAGTGGAGAAGATGTTGCCTCTCTGTATCTTGAGCGATTCATAGAGGTTGGTATACCCCATCTTTGGACCGGGCCCGGAAAACAGGGGGCTTTCCATGCGGCGACGCCAGGCTTCGGGCACAAGGCGCAGGAACTTGTTCTGCATGTTCTGGCCGATGGATGCCATCTTGGCCATTTTGGGCACCCTTTTGGAGACATCCTTTGCCAGCCAGTCAATGACATGTTCCTTCAGGGGATGGCCGCCGGCCCCCTCGCGGTCCAGCATGGCATGCAGGGACAGGGCAACATTGCCGGAAGGAATCTTCATGGGACACTGCGCCATGCAGCGCCCGCACCCAGTGCAGTGCTCTATCTGGCGCCTGAGGTCGCTGAACAAAACGTCATCCACACGCCCCTTGTTGATCTGCGAATAGTAGATGGCTTCCATCAGCAT
>CAVJEZ010000016.1:10865-12028 GCA_963648625.1 Odoribacter splanchnicus | reverse complement strand
GCAAATTCAGGCACCCTGTCTATGGGAATGACCACGTCCTCGTTCATCTTGAAGCCCGAGGTACGCCTGGCTATGAGCGACAGCCTGTGCCTGTCCTCCCAGAAGCGCTCTGCTTCCTTGTCGTCCTGGGCGACAGTGATATCGACATTTTCCTGCTGCTCGACGACAGCGACGATATTGTCCACGCAGCGGTCGAGCAGATAGGCATCGTCACCGTCTACCTGGACAATAATGACCGATATGGGCTGCCCTTCATACTTCTGGCTTTTGCGCTGGTAGTCTATGGCCTGCACATATTTGGCGTTGAATTCCTCCATGGCGGAGATATGCGCATAATCGCCTTCCTCGCGGATGCGGTTGCGGAGGCCGACCAGCTCGCGCACCACGATGGCAGCCGGCAGCATGCTGCGGCCAAAAAATTCCAGCGCCATGACGCGGCTGAACTTGGGCTTGGGATAGGTGGTAAAGCAGGCTTCGGTAATAATGCCGTCCGTTCCTTCCTTCTGCACGCCTGGAAGCCCGCCAAGCGCCTTGTTGGTAACGTCCTTGCCAAGGCCCGGCAGCCTGAGCTCGTCGCCTGTCAGGGTAACCACGTTCCTGACACCGCCGCTCACGTCCTTGACTGCAAAGACGGCCGTATCGCCGTGCATGATTTTATGCCTGGGGTGGTTTTCCCTCTCTACCGAGATGATTTCGCCTGTGGGCGTCACCATGCGCCACCAGAGCAGGTTGTCTATGGTGGTGCCGTATTCAAAGGCCATGGGGCCGCCGGCGTTCTCGGAGATGTTGCCGCCTATGGTCGAAGCCAGCTTGGAAGCAGGGTCAACGGAGAAAAGGGCGCCTGCCTTGCTGACAGCCTCCTTGACGTGCTGCGTAATGCACCCTGCCTCGCAGGTAACAGTCAGCCCCTGAAGATCAATGTCTTTGATGTGATCCATCCTGGTAAGGCTGACAATGACCGTCCTTTTGCGGGCCGGAACGGCACCGCCCGTCATGCCCGAGCCGCCGCCGCGGGGAATAAGGGCAAATTTAAGCTCATTGGCAAGCTTGACGAGCTCCGACACCTGTTCCGTGGTATCAGGCTCGACAACCATGAGCGGCAGTTCCATGCGCAAATCCGTGGCATCGGTTGCGGCAGCAACAATGGAGGCCGGATCCGCCAG
>CAVJEZ010000016.1:0-10627 GCA_963648625.1 Odoribacter splanchnicus | reverse complement strand
AGCTGGCGCACAGACTCAGGCCAGGATTGAAAGTCATCAATATTGATGCGCAGGATACGGTTGACGACATAATCCGGAGAAATAGAGATATGCGGGCCTTTCTGAGGCATGGTTCGGACTCCCTGTAACAACAGAAGAATACGTAAGTAAAAAGCTCTTTATAAGCCCCAAAGCGTCGGAGTGCAAGCCGTCACAAAACGCAAAACTGCGTAATCACGCCTTATTACAGGCAGATTTTGCTATTCGCAGGCCGTTTTCATAACAGGATGGTTTTGTCCCTGCCGGCAGTGCCACGCCCGGCCAGGTTTCGTCAGTCTTTTTTGCAATAGGCGCGGTAGCAGCGGGCAACTGCCGAATCAGGATCCATGTCCTTAAGATAAATTCCCTCGGCACAGCTCTCCGGTTGTTCCACCCTGGCAGGTCCGGAATCATTGCCGGACCAGAGGGGCGGTTTGTCCAGGACAAGGGTTATCTTCACCTGGCTGAAAAAGTTTTTTTCCATGAAGGAGTTGGCCCTGCCGACAATTTCATGGCTCTGGTACTGCAGCTCCTGCATGGCCATGCTGTCCTCGCAGCCTACTTCCAGCCTGTCGCCCTTATGGCCGAGAGGCAGGCACAGCGAGGAAATTTCCTCTCCCATAACCACATGCCAGTTGCGCCACAGCTCCACCAGCACGGCCTGCTCGGGACAGCCTGTCATCCGGGCAAGCCTTTCCAGAAAGCGCCTGGTAAGCTCGCCAGAAGGCCTCAGGGTCCGGCTTCGTTTGTTGAATTTCTTAAATGTACGCATCGCAAACTGTCCGCTTTCTGCCAGCTACGAAAAAGCATGGCACTGTGCTGTCCGTTCAGAACTGCCCCATGCGAGGATATGCAGGGTTAAACTAGGATATGCCAGATGCCGCAGGCGGATCAAGCCGCGGCAGGGCTGCCAGCCATTCTTCCATTGACATATCTAAATATCTTGATACAAAACGGTAACAAAACAGACTGTACACACTGCCCTGTTTTTCGTCCTGCCATCACAGTTCCGGCAGCAGGGCTTCAGTTTTTTTGCACATCTCTTCCCGGGGACAGCTGCATCCCTGTCTTTCAGCAAGGTACACGCCATGACAGTCAGCCTTTTCAAAGCGCTCTCAGATGAAACACGCTTACGCCTGGTCAGGATTCTCCTCAAGCACAGGCTGTCCGTGAACGAACTGGTCACCATCCTGGAAATGGGCCAGTCCCGTATTTCCAGGCATCTGCGCATCCTGACGGAAGCAGGCCTGCTCACCTCGGAGCGTGACGGGCTCTGGGTTTTCTACCAGGCAGCCATGGAAGGCGAGCAGCAGCCCTTCCTCTCCGCTGTTGCCCCCTTTGTCGAAAATATTCCCGAAGCACAGGCAGATGAAGACCGCACGCAGGTCCTGCTTGAGGAAAAACGGTCCAGGGCAGCAGTTTTCTTCGATGACATTGCCGATGACTGGGACAATCTCAACAAGGACATTCTCGGGGACTTTGACCTGACAAGGGAGGTCTGTGCCGCCATGCCGAAAAACTGCGGCACGGCAGTGGATCTCGGCTGCGGCACCGGCACCGTCCTCAGGGAGATGCTTCCCCAGAGCCGCAATGTCATCGGCGTGGACATTTCCGCCGGCATGCTTGAAGCCTGCCGCAGGAACCTGTCCGGACTTGCTAAGGACGGAAAGACAGTTTCCCTGCGCATAGGAGAGCTGGAGCACCTGCCGCTGCGCGATCAGGAAGCTGATTTTGCCTGCGTCAACCTTGTCCTGCACCACCTGCAGGATCCGAAGCGGGCACTGCCCGAAATACGGCGCATTCTTTCCCCGAACGGCCGGCTCTTTATTGCCGACTTTAACAAGCACAATGATGAATACATGCGGGAAAAGTATGGCGATCTCTGGCTTGGCATTGACCGCCTGCAGCTGGCCATGTGGCTTCGTGAAGCAGGCTTCACCCACACGGTCATACATGAGCAGAAAGTCAGAAGGGGCCTCACCCTGCTTCTCGTCTCAACCCATGTTTCATCGCCTTTCGCCAGTACAGGCGCCTAAAACAACTGCATACACAACCGCACAAATACAATCCAGGAGGACCCGCCATGGTCAAGCCTATTGATCCCAGCCTGAACCATAAAATTGCAGACATCGGCCTTGCCGACTTCGGCCGCAAGGAAATGCAGCTCTCCGAGCGCGAAATGCCCGGCCTTATGGAGTGCATCAAGAAATACGGCCCGCAGAAGCCGCTCAAGGGACTGCGTGTCACAGGGTCGCTGCACATGACCATACAGACTGCCATGCTTATCCGCACCCTGTACGAGCTTGGCGCCGATATCAGATGGGCTTCCTGCAATATCTTTTCCACCCAGGATCATGCGGCAGCTGCCATTGTTGCCGACGGCTATGCCAAGGTTTTTGCCTGGAAGGGCGAGTCTCTTGAAGACTACTGGTGGTGCACGGAAATGGCCCTCACCTGGCCTGACGGCACAGGTCCCGACCTGATAGTTGACGATGGCGGCGATGCAACGCTGCTCATCCACATGGGCCATAACTGCGAAAACGATCCTTCCCTTCTGGACAAGGCCCCTGCCAATCCTGAGGAAGGCATCATCCTGGACAGGCTGAAAGCCCTCTATGCAAAGGACCCCATGCACTGGCACAACGTGGCCGCCAGGGTCAAGGGCGTGAGCGAGGAGACCACGACAGGCGTGCACAGGCTCTACCAGCTGGCCCAGCAGGGCAGCCTGCTTTTCCCTGCCTTCAACGTCAATGACAGCGTCACCAAGTCCAAGTTCGACAACCTCTACGGCTGCCGCGAATCCCTGGCTGACGGCATCAAGCGCGCCACGGACGTCATGGTGGCCGGCAAGGTCGTCATGGTCTGCGGCTACGGCGACGTAGGCAAGGGCTGCGCCCAGTCCATGCGCGGCTTCGGCGCCCGTGTGCTTGTCTCCGAAATAGATCCCATCTGCGCCCTGCAGGCAGCCATGGAAGGCTACGAAGTGGTCACCGTGGAAGACGCCCTGCCCATAGCCGACATCTATGTTACCTGCACCGGCAATATCAACATTATCACCGGAAAGCACATGGAAGGCATGAAGGACGAGGCCATCGTCTGCAATATAGGCCATTTCGACAACGAAATTGAGATGAGCTACCTGCAGAACACGGAAGGGTGCACAAGGACCAATATCAAGCCACAGGTTGACAAGTGGACGCTGCGTTCCGGCCGTTCCATCATCATCCTGGCCGAGGGACGCCTCGTAAACCTGGGCTGCGCCACAGGACATGCCAGCTTTGTCATGTCCAACAGCTTCACCAACCAGGTCCTGGCCCAGATCCGCCTGGCATCGGACAGCACGCTGGAAAAGAAGGTCTATACACTGCCCAAGGAACTGGATGAGGAAGTGGCCCGCCTGCACCTCACCCGCCTCTGCGCCAAGCTGACCACGCTGACCAAGGAGCAGGCAGACTATATCGGCGTCAAGGTCGAGGGCCCCTACAAGGCTGACTACTACCGCTATTAGGCCGCAAGGCAATGGGCCGCAAAACGGCAGGCCCTGAAACATATCCGACGCTGTCCCGCCTCCTTCACGATGCGGGGCAGCGTCTTTTTTTTAAGGCATCTTCTGAGGCACCCTTTCGGGCATTCTTTCGGGCATCTTTTCAGACATCGCGGACACCATGTTTTTCACTGTCCGGAAGCGTCCCTGCACCGCTGAAAAACGGTCGTTTTTTGACTTTTGCCGGCTCCTATTTTAGAAGAATTGCTTATTTCTTTTTCTGCAGGAATTTCCCTATGACACAAGACAAATCCGAAGGCCTGACCATTACCCTGACAATGCAGCCGACAGGCGGTACCAGGACTGTTCCCAGGCCAAAGACAGTCCGCCAGCTTCTGGACAGGCTTGGCTTCCTGGAAGAAACGGCCCTTGTCATACGCGACGGCACGCTGCTGACGCCCGATCTGGCCATACAGCCGGGCGACCACATTACGGTACGTTCCATTACCTCCCGCGGCTGAGGCCCTGCCACAAGTAACCAGGATACCGGCGGACAACCTTTATGGACACACTGTTTAGCGACTTCGGACAGTCTCTGCGCAATTTCTGCATCTGCTTTGTCCCTGCCATGCTGGGCATCATCCTGCACGAGGTAGGGCACGGGCTTGCCGCCCTGCGCGAGGGCGACAGCACGGCCAGGGACATGGGGCGGCTGACGATCAATCCTCTTCCCCACATTGATCCCCTGGGCCTCATCGTCTTTGTCCTGACAAGCCTCAGCGGCGGCATAGTCTTCGGCTGGGCAAAGCCTGTCCCCTTTGATCCGCGCAATTTCCGCAACCTGCGCCGGGGAATCCTGCATGTTGCCCTGGCCGGTCCCTGTACCAATTTTCTTCTGGCCCTGCTCTGGGCAGGACTGCTCAAGCTGGCCCTCCTCTTTCCGCCTGCCAACTGGTATGTGAGTACGACGTATTCCTTTGTTCTCTCCATGATGCAGGCAGGCATCATCATCAACCTGGGGCTTGGCTTTTTCAATCTGGTCCCTGTTCCGCCACTGGACGGAAGCAAGGTCATTGTCTCCTTTCTGCCCCCGAAAGCTGCCTATACCTTCCTCTCGCTGGAAAAGTACAGCTTTCTTATCCTGATTGTCCTCATTGCCACCGGCCTGCTCGGCCGGATGGTCAGGCCGCTCATACACGGCGGATACAATATCATTCTTCTCCTTTTCAACATCAGCTAGCAATTGCCTGCAAGGGCCGGCTGCAAAAGGTATTTTTTCCATGAACACAGAGCTTCGCACAGTATCGGGCATGCGTCCTACAGGTCCTCTGCACCTGGGCCATTATTTCGGCGTTCTCAAGAACTACGTCGAACTCCAAAACAAAATGAGATCCTTTTTCTTTGTCGCAGACTGGCATGCTCTGACAACTGACTTTAACCGCACCGAGCTTCTGCAAAGGCACGTGCTGGACATGGTCAAGGACTGGATCGGAGCCGGCCTTGATCCGGAAAAATGCGTTATTTTCCGCCAGTCCGACCTCAAGGAACATGCAGAGCTTTCCCTGCTCTTCTCCATGTTTACCCCTGTTTCCTGGGCAGAGCGCAACCCGACCTACAAGGAACAGCAGCAGCAGATTACCACCAAGGACTTAAGCTGCACCGGCTTCCTCTGCTACCCCATCCTCATGGCTGCCGACATTCTCATGTACCGTCCGACAGGCGTCCCGGTAGGCCAGGACCAGCTGCCCCATATGGAGCTGACCAGGGAAATCGGCCGCCGCTTCAACTTCCTGTACGGCGACTACTTCCCCGAGCCCGAGGCCATCCTGACCCCGGCCGCAAAATGTCCCGGCCTTGACGGCAGGAAGATGTCCAAGAGCTACGACAACGGCATTTTCCTGGACGACACCTTCCAAAACGTGGAAGACAAGGTCAAGCGCATGTTCACCTACCCGCCCAGAATCAAGAAGAGCGATCCCGGCTGTCCTGAAAAATGCAACCTCTTCCCGTACCACCAGCTGCTGGCAACGCCCGAGGAACAGCAGGAAATCCATGAAGGCTGCCTCAACGCCAGCTTCGGGTGCGTACAGTGCAAAAAAATCTTCCTGCGCTATCTGAAGGAATTCCTTGAGCCTTTGCAGGAACGCCGTGCCAAAGTCACAGACCAGGATGCCATGGACATCCTTGCCGAAGGCCAGAAGCAGGCAAGGGAATATGCACAGGGCACTATGGAAGACGTGCGCCGCCTTATGCGCCTGAACTAAAAAAAGGCACAGGGCAGGCCGCAATTTTTTCCCTTAAGGCAGCAGGCCTGCCCTTTCCTCGCCGGCATTCCCCGTAAAGCAGGCAGGACAGGATGACAGGGGGACATGACAGATATTAAGGAGACGACATGGAACTGAAACGTCCCGGCACTCCCGTAACATACCCGCTGCAGGAGCCAAGCAAGCCGCAGCTGTACCGCGACATCTATCCGTATACGCAGATACCAAGAACGACTTTTGACGATGTGCTTATTGCCCCGAGACCGGCCGAATCAATGCACATCACCGATACAACCTTCCGTGACGGACAGCAGGCAAGGCCTCCCTATACGGTAGCCCAGATAAAGCAGCTCTTTGAATTCCTCTACCGCCTGGGCGGCAGGACAGGGCTTATCTCTGCTTCCGAATTCTTTCTGTATTCGGAAAAGGACCGCCAGGCTGTCGATGCCTGCCGTTCCTTAGGCTTCAAGTTTCCCGCAATTACTGCCTGGATCCGCGCCAACAAGGCAGACCTTATCCTGGCCAGGGACATGGGCTTCAAGGAAGTGGGCATGCTCACCTCCATCTCCGACTACCATGTCTACTTGAAGCTCGGGAAAACCCGCCGCCAGGCCCTGGACATGTACACGGAGCTGGTAAGCCAGGCCCTGGAATGGGGCATTGTGCCGCGCTGCCACTTTGAAGACGTGACACGCGCCGACATTACCGGCTTCTGCCTGCCTTTTGCCCAGAAGCTGATGGAGCTCTCAAAACAGGCAGGGCTGCCTGTCAAAATACGCCTCTGCGACACCATGGGCTACGGCGTGCCCTATCCGGGATCTGCCCTGCCCCGCTCAGTCCCGCGCATTGTGCAGGCCTTCATCAACGCCGGCGTGCCAAGCCAGCAGCTGGAATGGCACGGGCACAACGATTTCCACAAAGCCCTCGTCAACGGCGTCACGGCGTGGCTCTACGGCTGCGGCAGCATCAACGGCACGCTGTTCGGCTTCGGAGAACGCACAGGCAACACACCCATCGAAGCCCTGGTCATGGACTACCTGTCCCTTACCGGCGACGATGCGGCAGCCGACACGACGGTCATTACCGAAATTGCCGACTACTTTGAGAAGGAACTGTCCTACACAGTTCCCCACAACTATCCCTTTGCCGGCCGCGACTTCAATGCCACCAGCGCCGGCGTCCATGTGGACGGCATCATCAAGAACGAAGAGATCTACAACATCTTCGACACCACGCACCTGCTCAACCGGCCCGTGCCCATTGTCATCACCGACAAGTCAGGCCGCGCCGGCGTTGCCTACTGGATTAACCACAACCTTAACCTGGCCGGTACGGACAAGGCTGTCACCAAGAAGCATCCCTCGGTTGGCAAAATCTACGACGATATCATGCGTGCCTACGATCACGGGCGCACAACCAATTTCTCCCACGAGGAAATGCAGAAGCTGGTCTCCCGCTACATGCCCGAGTTCACGGTTACCGAGTACGACCGCATGAAGGAGCTGGCAGGAAAGCTCTCGGCCAACGTCCTTGTCCAGCTCTCCAACGAGAAGGGGCTTATGGGCTTTGGTGCCGAGGCCGAGAAGCTGATGACGGACTTTGCTGCCGCCCATCCCTTCATCCAGTTCCTGACGCTCACAGACGACAAGGGCCGGCTCAAGTGCCTTGCCCTGTCTGCCGACAAGGAGACAAGCAGCCTCTATGGCAGTGTCACGCCGGATTATGACTTCTCGGACCGCGAATGGTTCAAGGTGCCCATGTCCACAGGCAGCCTGCACATCATGGACGTCTATGCCTCCCGCTTCACAGGCAAGCTTATCTGCACCGTTTCCTGCGCAGTCACGGATGAAAATGACCATATTCTGGGCATTCTCTCCTGCGACATGCAGGTTGAGGCCATCCTCAAGTACGGGCACATGGCCGACACAGAAGAAAACGCAGTCTAGGCAGGTTGTCCCATGCTTGCGACACTTCTCACCTTTGCCGGCATCGGCCTGCTCTTTGCCATGATCCCGGGGCCTGACTTTGCCCTGATTGTGCGCATATCGCTTCTTAAGGGACGAAAGGCTGCCGTATGCTCTTCGCTGGGCATAGCCTGCGGCCTTACCGTGCACACGGCCCTGAGTGTTGCAGGACTCTCGGCAGTCATAGCCCACTCGCCCTTTCTTTTTAAGTGCATCACCTATCTTGGCGCAGCCTATCTTGCCTATATAGGCCTGTGCTCGCTGTTTGCCAGGGTGCCGAAAGAGAAAGGGGCAGCAGGGGAAGATGCAGGAAAGGATCAACAGGAGGCCGCAGCCGGGGCTCCCCGCAAAAAGGCAGCCGGCTCCGCCTTTCTTCAGGGCTTTCTGTGCAATGTCCTGAATCCCAAGGCAGTCATTTTCTTCCTGACCTTCCTGCCGCAGTTTGTCCTGCCGGAACATGCCATGCCTGTTCCGGCCCAGCTGCTTGTCTTAGGCATACTCATGGTGCTTGTGACCGGAGCCTGGTTTGTCTTCTTAAGCCTTCTTCTGTCGCATCTTAAGCGTTTTTTTGAGAATGAGACGTTCAGGCGGCGTCTTGAGCGCATTACCGGCATCATCTTTATCGGCTTCAGCGCCAGGCTTCTGGCTGCGCAGTAGGAAGCCTTTTTAACTTTCCGGAACGTTTTCCCCCGTTTCCATACCGTACTTTTCTGTCCGTTTTTACAGGGATACGACCATGATTACCCTTCAGTCCTCTCCTGTCGTCCTTGCCGGCGGCACCGTTATTCCGGCTGAGGAGGCCGAAGCACGCGGCCTTAAAGCCTCCAGGGAAGCCACCCTGGCATCCCGCATCCTGACGGCCCATTCAAAGCCGTCATCACAGGATGACCTGCTGCATGTCACCTTTGACGCCATGGTCTCCCATGACATCACCTACGTAGGCATCATCCAGACAGCCCGTGCCAGCGGGCTCACCAGCTTCCCGATGCCCTACGCCCTGACCAACTGCCACAACAGCCTGTGCGCAGTGGGCGGCACAATCAACGAAGACGACCATGTGTTCGGCCTGTCTGCCGCAAAAAAATACGGCGGCATCTTTGTGCCCACCAACCTGGCCGTCATCCACCAGTATGCCAGGGAAATGCTGGCCGGCTGCGGGCGCATGATCTTAGGCTCTGACAGCCATACCCGCTACGGCGCGCTGGGCTGCATGGCCATAGGCGAGGGCGGGCCTGAGCTTGTAAAGCAGCTTCTGCGCCGCACCTACGACATTCCGAAGCCCGGCGTTGTGCTTATCTGGCTGGAAAACGCTCCCCAGCCCGGCGTAGGACCGCAGGACGTGGCCCTGGCCATCATCGGCGCCGTCTTCAAGAACGGCTTTGTCAAAAACAAGGTCATGGAGTTCGCAGGCCCCGGCGTTGCCAGCCTGTCCGTGGAATACCGCTGCGGCATTGACGTCATGACCACGGAAACAACCTGCCTTTCCTCCATCTGGGAAACGGACGACAAGGTTGAACAGTATCTGGCCATTCACGGGCGCAAGGGCGACTACAAGAAGCTGCAGGTGGAAGATCCCGCCCTGTACGACGGCATGGTGCGCATAGATCTGTCCAAAATCGAGCCCATGATGGCCCTGCCCTTCCACCCCAGCAACGTCTTCCCTGTCAGGGAAGTGCAGCAGCATGCTGCCGACATCCTGGCTACAGTGGAAGAAGAGGCCGAAAAGAAGTTCGGCAGCGCTGCAAAGGCCTTCAGGCTGCGTGACAAGATACATGCCGACGGGCTGCATGTTGACCAGGCCATCATCGCAGGCTGTGCCGGCGGATCATACGAGAACCTCACCCTGGCAGGCGCCATACTGGAAGGCCGCCATACCGGCAATTCCAATTTCTCCATGTCCGTGTATCCGGCCTCTGAGCCGCAGGCCCTGGCTCTGGTCAAAAACGGCACCTACACAAGGCTGATGAGCGCCGGCGCCCTGATAAAAAGCGCCTTCTGCGGCCCCTGTTTCGGTGCAGGCGACACACCTGCCCACGGAGCCCTTTCCATCCGCCATTCCACCCGCAACTTCCCCAACCGCGAGGGATCCAAGCCGGGCAACGGCCAGCTTTCGGGCGTTGCCCTCATGGATGCCAGATCCATTGCCGCAACAGCCGCCAACGGCGGACGCCTCACGGCAGCCACAGAGCTTGACTGGGACAAGATTCACCCCGAGCTCAACTACAGCTTCGATCCCATTGTCTATGCCACTCGCTGCTACCAGGGCTTTGGCAAAGCGGACAGCAGTGCAAAGCTGATACTTGGCCCCAACATCACTGACTGGCCGGCCATGAGCCCCCTGCCTGAGCATCTCCTGCTGTCCGTATGCTGCGTCATCAACGATCCGGTTACGACCACGGACGAGCTCATTCCCTCAGGCGAGACCTCTTCCCTGCGCTCCAATCCGCACAAGCTGTCAGAATTTACCCTTTCGCGCCGCGATCCTGCCTATGTAGGACGCGCCAAGGACGTGCAGGCTCTTGAAGCCCGCCGTACCGGCAATCCCAGGGACAAGGCCCTTTTTGAGGAAACAGCAAAGCGCTGCGCCCCCCTTAAAGAAGCCTCCCCAGAAACCTGGGACAAGGTCTTCAAAGCATCCGACTTAACGAACATCGGCATCGGCTCGACCATTTTTGCCGTCAAGCCGGGCGACGGATCTGCCCGCGAGCAGGCAGCCTCCTGCCAGAAGGTTCTGGGCGGCTGGGCCAACCTGGCAGAAGAATATGCCACCAAGCGCTACCGCTCCAACCTGATTAACTGGGGCATGGTTCCCTTCCTCATGGAACACGGTCTGGGCGAAAAACTGGCAAACGGGGACACGATTCTTGTTCCCGGCCTTCGTACCGCCATTGCGGAAA
>CAVJEZ010000015.1:0-17905 GCA_963648625.1 Odoribacter splanchnicus | reverse complement strand
GTCTAGTCTTTGAGGAAGATGCGTATGCAGTCCACTGAGTTTTTTTTCAAGGTCCGCGAGACCCTTATCGAGGAATGGGTAAACGCAATTTTTGCCTCATACCCGCTTCAGACAACGGGTTTTCTGCGTACTGTAAAGGATCCGTTCACCAATCCTGTCGCAGACATGACACGCGAGGCGGCAAATGTAGTCTATGAAGCCGTGTCAGGCTGGGACAAAAAACCGGCTGAGGTGCGCAATGCCATAGACCGCTTTGTCCATCTGCGTGCGGTACAGGATTTTCTCCCCAGCCAGGCCATGCTTGTTTTCTATCTGCTCAAGCCCCTGATGCGGAAGCACATCATGCCTGAGATGCAGAAGGCAGGAAAGCTGAAGGACTATCTGGAAGCGGAATCCCGTCTGGATACCATCGTGCTCCTTGGTTTTGACATGTATACGAAATCCCGCGAAGTCGTAGCTGAAAACCGAATCAAGGAGATTAAAAGCCAGCATGCACAGCTGGTGCGCTGGGCACAGCGCATGGGGAGTGACGAGGTTCCCGGGGACGAAACTGCTGCCCCTGAACAGAAAAACGGATAACACATCCGTCTTGCCCGGAGCCGTGCCGGCAGCAGAACAATCATTTTACCTATAACCATGGGCAGGACACTGTCCATGCCGGAGAGAGCAGCGATGCTGTCCTTTAGGGGAGCAGGGTTACAGCAATCTCCAGAAATTTCCTGTTAAACACGGGAAATGTGTCAAGGAACGCTTTGTGTTTGTCGAAGCGCAGGGCCCCTCTGTCTACCGAGGGTCAAAGCAAATACTTATCGTATAGAGAGGTAGGGAATGTTAAACGCTTTACTGATTGTGGTGGCCATCACAATCGTCGCCTGGCTGGGAGCAGCCGTAGGGCTTGGGGGACTCTTCGGAGTTATCCTTCCCTATGTGGCGGTACTGATTTTTCTTGGTGGCATCGTCTGGCGTATGGTCTACTGGGCCAAATCGCCGGTTCCTTTTGCCATCCCCACGACCGGTGGACAGGAGAAATCTCTGGACTTCATTAAACAGGCCAAGCTGGACTGCCCGGACACCAAGTTCGGCGTCATCAAGCGCATGTTTCTCGAAGTTTTTCTGTTCCGTTCGCTGTTCCGCAATGTGAACGCCGAAATCAAGACAGACGATCCGATCAATGGCGGCCCCAGGCTGATTTACTATTCTTCCAAATGGCTGTGGCTGTTCGCCCTTGTCTTCCATTACTGCTTCTTCATCGTCTTCTTCCGTCATTTCCGTTTCTTCATGGATCCTGTTCCGGGCTGTATTGCCTTTGTGGAAATGATAGACGGTATCCTGCAGATCGGCGCACCCCGCCTGTACCTGACAGGGCTCTTCCTGCTGTTTGCCGTTGTTTTCCTGCTGGGACGCCGCCTTGTTAATCCCCGCGTGCGCTATATTTCCCTGATGCAGGATTATGTTCCCCTGTTCCTCATTATGGGCATTGCCATTTCCGGCCTGCTGATGCGTTACTGCTTCAAGACCGACATTACCCAGGTCAAGGCCTACGTAATGGGAATGGTGCATTTTTCACCCATCTCTGCCGCAGGCATCGACCCGATTTTCTTCGTGCATGTCTGCCTGGTCTGTTCGCTGCTCATTTACTTCCCGTTTTCCAAGTTGACCCACATGGTTGGCGTTTTCTTCAGCCCCACGAGGAATTTGCCCTGTAATACGCGGCGTGTTCGTCACGAGAACCCGTGGAATCCGCCCAAGGACTTCCTGACCTATCCCGAATATGAGGACCTCTACCGTGAGGCCATGGCAGGTGCGAATCTACCTCTGGATAAGCCGCTGGATGCCGCAAAGAAATCAGAGTCAGGCAAGTAAGGAGTCCTTACCATGGCAAAATTACCTACCCCACAAGAACTAGTCGCCAGCAGGCCGGAATTTCCTTCCGAAGCCTGGTTGGAGACCAAGCCTGTTTTCGCCCCCGGAAGCTACTGCTATCCTGCAAAGGTCGAGACCATGCAGGCTCTGCATATGCCCAATCCCCACGAATGGGATCCTGCGGCTGAAGACTGGAACCTTCCTGATAACTGGGAAAAGATCCTCTGTGATGCCTTTGAGGAACGTCTGAAGAAACATCGTTCCCTCAAGCTGTTCATGGACATCTGCGTCCGTTGCGGCGCCTGTGCCGACAAATGCCAGTTCTTCCTCGGCACAAACGACCCCAAGAACATGCCTGTGCTCAGGGCAGAGCTGCTTCGCTCCCTCTACCGCCGCGACTACACCATGCTGGGCAAGATTCTGGGCAAGAAAATCGGTGCCAGATCCTGGGACAAGAACGTAGTGAAGGAACTCTTCTACTACGCCTACCAGTGCACTGAGTGCCGCCGCTGCTCCCTCTTCTGCCCCTACGGCATTGATACGGCAGAAATCACTGCCATCGTGCGCGAAATGCTGCATGAAGTAGGCCTTGGCCTGCACTGGATCATGGATCCTGCCAAGAACTGCAGCTACACCGGCAACCATCTGGGCATCAAGCCGCATTCCTACGTGGAAATCGTGGAAATGCTGGCTGACGACTGCGAAGACATCGTCGGCGTGCGTCCCAAGACCCCGTTCAACGAGAAAGGGCATGAAATTCTGTTCATCTGTCCTTCCGGCGACGTGTTTGCCGACCCCGGCATCTACACCTTCATGGGATACCTTATCCTGTTCAACGAACTGGGCCTGGACTACACCCTGTCCACCTACGCTTCGGAAGGCGGCAACTTTGGTTCCTTCGTGTCCTTCAACATGGCCAAGAAACTGAATGCCAAGATGTACGAGGAAGCCGAGCGCCTGGGCGTCAAGTGGATCCTTGGCGGCGAATGCGGACATATGTGGCGTGTCATCAACCAGTATATGGATACATATAACGGTCCTGCGCCCAAGAACATGACAGTTCCCGTGTCCCCCATTACCGGCACTGTGTTTGAAAATGCTGCATCCACCAAGATGGTGCACATTTCCGAGTTCACGGCTGACCTTATCCGCCATAACAAGCTCAATCTTGATCCCAGCCGCAATGACGACCTCATCTGCACCTGGCATGACTCCTGCAACCCTGCCAGAGGCATGGGCCTTCTGGATGAGCCTCGTTATGTTCTTAAGCATGTCGTCAATCACTTCTACGAAATGCCCGAGAACACAATTCGCGAGCAGACCTTCTGCTGTGGCGCCGGTTCCGGCCTTAACACGGAAGAAATCATGGAGCTGCGTATGCGCTCCGGTATGCCGCGTGGCAATGCCCTGCGTTACGTCCAGCAGAAATACGGCGTAAACCGCATGTGCTGTGTCTGCGCCATCGACCGCGCCACACTTCCTCCGCTCGCCAACTACTGGGCTCCAGGCGTTACGATCAGCGGCCTTACGGAACTTGTGGCCAATGCCCTTATCTGCAAGGGCGAACACAAGCGTACCGTCAATCTCCGCCAGGAAGATTTGCCCCACCTGGATGAAGAAGATGAGGGGGAATAGCGGATGTATAACAAAAAAGCTGTCATAGTGGGCATTGTGGTCTTTCTTGTGATCTGCACTGCCCCGTTCTGGACCAACTTCGGTGCCAAGTACTCAAAGCCCGAAGTAGCGCTGCCCGCCGACTCAAACGAGTGTGTGGAGAGCAAAGAGTTTATGCGTGCCGAGCATATGCAGCTGCTCAACGAGTGGCGTGACCAGGCTCTGCGCAATGACAACAGGGTGTATGTCTCCAAAAACGGCAAAAAGTGGGAGATCAGCCTCCAGAACACATGCCTCAAGTGCCACAGCGACTACGAACAGTTCTGTGACAAGTGCCATGTAACCAACAATGTCGATCCCTATTGCTGGACCTGCCACATCCTTCCCAAGGGGAGCAAGTAACTATGAACAAGAACAGAAGATCTTTTCTTAAGGTGGCTGGTCTGTCGGTCTTTGCTCTGACGGGCGGAGCCGGCCTGTTCGGCACAACCGCCCAGGCCATGGTGTCTCCCGGAAAATACGAGCATGCCCCCAAGGGCCTGCGTGCCAAGCGCTGGGCCATGGTCATCGACACCAGAAAATTCAGGACTGTTGAAGACTATGATGCCATCATCAAGGCATGCCATGACGCCCACAACGTTCCCGACATCCGCAGCCGCAAGGACGGCCACGAGGATCAGGAAGTAAAGTGGATCTGGACAGACAGCTATGAACATGCCTTCCCCGATGACATGAACGAGCATCTGACCAAGCATGTTCTGGACCGTCCTTTCCCGCTTTTGTGCAACCACTGCACAAATCCGCCCTGTGTGCGCGTGTGTCCTACCCAGGCTACATACAAGCTGCCCAACGGCATCGTTACCATGGACTACCACCGCTGCATCGGCTGCCGTTTCTGCATGGCCGGCTGCCCCTACGGTGCCAGATCCTTCAACTTCCTGGATCCCCGTCCATACTTAAGCGATCCGGTCCCGAATCCCCAGTATCCTACCCGTATGAAGGGTGTTGTTGAAAAATGCACCTTCTGTACGGAGCGTCTGGCCAAGGGACTTCTGCCTGCCTGCGTGGAAGCCTCTGAGGGAAGGATTCTCTTCGGAGACCTGAACGATCCCGAGTCTGCCGTCTGCAAGGCTCTCGCTGAGAACTTCAGCATACGCCGCAAGCCCAACCTGGGCACCCAGCCCGGTGTATACTATATTGTCTAGGGAGAAACGCCATGGTTGAAAAACTTCTCGAAGGCTCGAAGCGGTACTACATGTGGCTGCTCTTCCTTGTAGCGGTAATAGCAGTCTGCGGCATTGTGTACCTTACGCAGCTGAATACCGGCCTGGGCGTTACAGGTATGAACCGTGACGTCTCCTGGGGCCTGTACATCTCCCAGTTTACCTATCTGGTTGGTGTTGCCGCCTCGGCAGTCATGCTGGTGCTGCCCGCCTATTTCCATCACTATAAAAAGTTCAAAATCATGATCATCTTCGGCGAATTTATGGCTATCGCCGCAGTTATCATGTGCTGCCTGTTCATCGTGGTTGACCTGGGCCAGCCCCAGCGCATGATGAACGTGCTTCTGCATCCCACGCCCAATTCGGTCATGTTCTATGACATGATCGTGCTCATCGGCTACCTGACCCTGAACGCCATTATCGGCTGGGTGACCCTTGAGGCCGAGCGTCATGACACAACGCCTCCCAAGTGGGTGCTGTATCTCTGCTACCTCTCCATTATCTGGGCATTCTCCATTCACACGGTCACAGCCTTCCTGTATGCCGGCGTTCCCGGCAGGCATTACTGGCTGACCGCTATCATGGCTGCCCGCTTCCTGGCTTCCGCTTTCTGCTCCGGTCCTGCCATCCTGCTCCTGCTCATGCTTCTGCTGCGCAGGCTCACCGGATTCAACCCGGGCAAAGAAGCCACCCACACACTGGCAACCATCATTACCTATGCCATGTGCCTGAACGTCTTCTTCTACATCCTTGAATGCTTCACCGCATTCTACAGCGGTATCCCCGGCCATGCCGATCCTCTGGTCTTCCTGTTCAGCGGATTCCACGGCGTGACTTCCTGGGTTACCCCCTGCATGTGGGTTGCCGTTCTCTGCACAATCGGCTGCCTCTGCATCCTTATTCCTCCGACGACCCGCTCCGGCAAGTATATGCCCTATGCACTGGGCATGCTGGTGCTGGCTTCCTGGATCGACAAGGGCCTTGGCCTCCTGATTGGTGGTTTTACCCCCAACATGTTTGAGTCCGTAACATTGTTTGTTCCTACTCTGCGTGAAATCAGCGTTGCCATCGGCGTCTATGCCGTTGGCGCCCTGATTGTCTCCCTGCTCTGGAAGATTGCTCTTTCAGTGAAGTTTGAAGTAGGCCACAATGACGGCGATGCCATGTAGCATCAGGCAATAAATGAGATTAAGAGGAGCTTCGGGAAACCGGAGCTCCTTTTTTATTGGTCCACACCTTTTTCGTCTAAAAGGCAGCAGATTGCCGCCCAACCGCTGACAGGCTGGATTTTAAAGGATTGTGCAGAATATCTTTTTATCAGGATATCTTGATAAAGCGTAACTGCTTGAAATAAAAGGTTGAAGACTTCTTGCTGTTTACGGCATCCAGCTCGCAAAGATAGCAGGCTGCAGGGGCTCTTATGCGCCTGAAAGGCTGTTGCTCACCTTGCCTTTTTCACCCTGCCAAGGCATACTGACAACAGACGTACTTATCATGTTCAGGAGAGTAAACATGAATGAAGCTTTGAAAGAAGCTGCGCTTATCTGCAAAACATGCTTCCGCAATGGCTATGATGCGCATGTTGTGAATGCTCCGTTGCAGCAGCATCTGTTTTCCGTAAACAAAAATTACAAATCCGTGGATTTGGCATGTGAAGCCGGATATTCGGTGCTTGTCAAAATTTTCCCGGAGGTCCAGCCTGCACCAGAAGACAGCCGCTATACGGCCACGCTGGAGCAGGACGGAATTACGTACCGCTTTTATCCGCTTTCCACGGAAAAGAGTGCTCATCCTGAGCTTGCCCAGCTGCGTCTTACTCCCACGATGGCAGAAGCCATGCCCAAGGAAGAACGCCTCCGCCTCAAGCTGACAGGTTTTGGCGGAGTATCCCCGGCAGACATACACGATCCGTATGACGGCTTTGAACCCCTGGCCACAGGCGAGGTCAAGCTGTCCGGACTGCCTGACGACACGCTGAGGCATAATTACCTTCTGGCCGTCCGTGCCATGCGTTTTGCAGCCAACTTTGACCTGCCTATCGAGGAAAACACCAAGGTTGCCATTATCCGTGCCAGCAGGCGTATCCTGAACTATGTGCCGGCAAGTGATTTCCTTGATGAATGGCGCAAGGTTGATGCAGAGGCTATGTACCGCTTTGTCAGCCACATGCATGAACTGCATCTTCTGCAGGGGCTTATTCCTGAACTGAGTGCCCTTTCCTGCATCAAGGAGCGCCGCAACAAGCGATCAAACGAAATGCAGGACGTTTTGACGCACACTATTAACTGCGTGCGGATTTACCCCGAAGGCAATTTCCACTATGACTGGCTCGGCACGGTAGCCATGCTCTTCCATGACATTGGAAAAGCCTATACTGCCGAATATATTGACGGTGAGTGGACCTTCTACCAGCACCATAAAGTTGGCGCTGCAGTCACCAGAAAAATTTTGCGCCGCATGAACTTCCCTGTGGAAGATATTGATCTTATCTGCCATCTTGTCCGGTCCCATATGTACTTCTACTTTATGATGACAGACAGGGGCATACGCCGTTTCAAGGCTATAGACGAATATCCCCGCCTTATTGAAATGGCCAAGGCTGACATGCTGGCCAGGGATGCAACGACTACGTCCTTCAATCATAATATGAAGTATCTTGAAAGAGCTTCTATTCCTGAACAGATGCTTGAGCCTCTGATGAACGGCAATGAAATTATGCAGGAGTGCAAGCTCAATCCTGGTCCCATGGTCGGCGTTATCAGGAACGCCCTTTTGAAGGCTCAGGTTGCCGGCGATGTAACTGACATTGATTCTGCCAAGGCCTTTGTCAGACAGTACGCAGAAGGCATGGAATAGTTCTGTCTGGACAGAATAGAGGCCATTGAATCTGCCCGACTAAAGAACAGGCAGCACTGTCAAAACTTTTCAGCCCTCCATCCCGCTTTGCCGGGCAGAGGGCTTTTTTGTTCTCAAAAAAAATCCCCCTGCCGGGAATCCTGGCAGGGGGAAAACTGGTTCTGTTCTGTCCTTATTCAGCCTTTTCGGCCACCTTTGCCTTCGCAGCGTCAGCCTTGGGCTTGGCAGCGACAGGCTTCTTGACCGGCTTGGGCGGGAAGATTTCCTTGCCGTCAGCAGTCATGAGGCCGATGGCCTGCACCGGACATGCTTCCATGCAGGGAGTGAGCTGCTTGCCGGATGCCGCGCGTATATCACGGCACATATTGCAGCGGGCTGCCACTTTCCTGGGCTGAAGCATTTCTTCTTCAGTTGCCTCAACCTTGACCATGGGCAGGCTGCATTTGTCCATCTGTATGGCGCCGTAAGGGCACGCATCAGCACACATCTCGCAGGCAATGCACAGTTCTTCATGCATTACCACCTCGCCAGTTTCAAGCTGGCTTAAGGCGCCGGTGGGGCAAATCTGGCAGCAGGGCGCATTTTCACATTCATGACAGCGTACAGTTGTCTTGAAATCCTCACCCTTGACTACGCGGACACGCGAGACGAATTCGTCCTTGCGTTTCATCGCTTCCTTTATATCGATGCCGTTATGGGCTGCAATGCAGGCCATTTCACAGCGTCGGCAAGCCCGGCAGAGCTCACTGCGAAAGAGTACTCGTTCCAACATAGCTTAGTCCTTTTGATCGACTTTCAGACTGAGAAGAGTCAGGCCGTGTCCCCCGTGGGGAATAAGATTGACACTCTGGCAGGCAGGGCAGCGGAATGTCCGCTCCGTGAGCGTGAAGCTGGCCTTGCAGTCCCTGCATTCGCAGGGCAGAGGCTCGCGTTCCACGTCCAGTCTGCATCCTTCCGCCCTGGTTCCTTCACATAGCAGTTCAAAACAGCCTGAGAAGGTGGATATTTCGACACAGGAGAGCAGGCCGAGTCCGACCTTTATGCCGGTAATATGTCCGGCCTGCGCTTCCGGATGGTCCCTGTTGTAGCTTTCAACGGCATCAAGTGCCGTTTTCAGCAGGCCCTGGGCCAGAGATGCCTCATGCACGGCAGATGCGCTCCTTACCTTTCGGTGCAGGAGACGCAGGGGTCAATGGTGTTGGTAATGAGGGCTGCATCGGCAACCTTTGCATTACGCAGCATGACTCCCAGGGCTTCCCAGTTCATGTAGGAAGGAACGCGCCACTTGAGGCGTTCCGGGATGTCCGTATTGTTGGTGCGGATATAGTAGATAACTTCGCCACGGGGTGCTTCGGTACGTGCCACAGCTTCGGAGGGGAAGATCCTTGTTATGGGAGTCCTGTACTCGCCGGAAGGCATGTCCTGCACCACCTGGCGGATAATCCTGATGGACTCGGCGATTTCGTGCAGGCGGACGCAGGTACGGGCGTACAGGTCGCATCCGTCACGGGTGATCACCTGGAAGGTGACCTTGTCGTAGGCGGCATACGGGCTTTCCTTGCGCACATCCAGGGCCAGGCCTGAACCGCGGGCCACAGGACCGACAACGCCCAGGCGCAGGGCGTCTTCCCTGGGAAGGATGCCTGTGCCTACGATACGGTTGCAGATCATGGGGTCGGTTTCAAAGATGTCCGTGATTTCATTAACCTGGGGCTCAACCTCTTCCAGGGTCCTCATAAGGAAATCAAGGTTTTCCTGTTCCAGATCGAACTTGGTTCCGCCTATGCAGTTGAAGGCCAGGTTCATGCGGTTGCCGAACAGTGTTTCCTTCACGTCCTGCATTTTCTCGCGCACTTCCATGACGTGCATGAACAGCGAGTCAAAGCCGCACAGATGTGCCTGGATGGCCAGGGTAAACATGTGCGAGGCAACACGCTTGATTTCCTCGGCCAGTGTACGCATGTACTTGGCGCGCTCGGGAATCTGGATGCCCAGGGCATTTTCGACAACCATGGCATAGGTAAAGGCATGGCTGTTGGAGCACAGGGAGCACACGCGCTCCACCAGCGTCTGATTCATGATCAGGTTGCGCTTCTTGGCAAGGTTCTCCATGCCTCTGTGCACATGGCCGTTGTACAGCTTGGCTTCACGAATGGTTTCGCCGTCTATGGAAAGATTGAAGTAGACAGGTTCCTCAAGGGCTACATGGACAGGACCAAGAGGAATATTGAAGGTGCTGCCGGAATTTTTTGCGAGATCCATTACTTGACCCCCTTGCTGCCAAGGATGTGTTCCCACAGGTCTTTGGTGCACGCACCGTTCATCATGACTGAAAGCGGGATATAGCTGCCTATGACGCCCGGCTCAAGTTCGGTATCCAGGAAGAGACGCGTGGGATTGGGCTGATCCTTGACCGTAACGCCTACCAGTTCCATCATTTCGCGCTCATGCCAGTCGGCATTGGCGAACCAGGGCGTAATGGTGGGCACATAGGGCATTTCCTTGGTTGTATTGGCAGTGACGTTGTATATGCAGCCGTCCAGCACAAAATGATAGCAGGCTGCAAAGAGACGGCCGTCTGCCTCATCTGTATCCTGCCTGACATAGCCGGAAATAAGGCTCAGCCTGGCGGCTTTGTCCTTAAGGGCCTTTGCTGCATCAGGCAGCTTGTCAGGACTGCTCAGCTTAAACCAGTGCTGGGCATTGCCGTACTGGTCTTCTGTGTGGCTGACGCCTTCTGCCGGGCAGAGTGCGGCCAGTGTATCAATGAGGGCGCTGTCACCCTTGACTATTGTTTGCATCATATCCTCACAGCTGCGGGCGAAAGGCATTTCCCTTCACCCGCAGCAAAATTGCGGTTCTAGGAGAGTACCTTCGTTGTGGTTCTCTCAGGATGCTCAAGACTTTTTGTTTTCCGTTCGGCATCACGAAGCTGACGGCAGGAGCGGCATAAATGGCGAATTTCTTCGGGATTTATGTTTTCGTCCTTGGCGTACAGTTCCTTGGCCCTGTCCAGCGAGATTACCCGCATGGCTTTGCCGCATCCGGCACAGGGCTGGTACTCGATAGTGTGCTGCTCGATGCGCTTGAACTTGTCTTCTTCCGCATGTGCGCTGTGCCAGTCGGGATCGATGGACATGGCATGCATGGGGCAGAAGGTTACGCAGGAACGGCACAAGCAGCAGGAATCCTGCCATATCGTGATGGTCCAGTCGTTTTCGGTCTTGGTGATGTTGATGGCACCGGCCACGCAGACGTGGCGGCACATGCCGCAGCCAAGGCAGCGCTCGGGATCAATACGGATGCGCCCGCGGATGCTCTTGGGAGAGAAGGTCTCTCCGAAGGGGAAGGGATCCGTAGAGGGACCGGAGATGATATTGCGAAGTAGAACGTTGAGGAAACCAGCCATATCTATTTCTCCTCCAGTCCTAATTTCTTCATCCAGATGCTGCGGGCCAGAACGACGGCTTCCATGATGGCCTGCGGACGGGGCGGGCAGCCGGGAACATTGACGTCAACGGGGACGAGCTTGCTCAAAGGTCCGGCAATGGAATAGCTGTCGCGGAAAACGCCGCCGGAAATGGGGCAGATGCCCACAGCAACGGTGACTTTTGGTTCCGGAATTTCGTTCCAGACGCGCACGACGTAGTCGCGCATCTGCACGGTAACAGGGCCTGTTACCAGAACGATATCAGCCTGACGGGGCGAGCCGGTATAGTGGCAGCCCAGGCGCTCGACGTCATAACGGGGAATAAGCGCGGTCGTGGCCAGCTCAACGTCGCATCCGTTGCAGGAACCTGCGTTGATTCTGAACAGCCACGGCGAGCGGACAGACGCCTTTTTAAGAAGATTGTCTAAGCTCACGGTGAACTCCTTACACGACCATGACCAGCACGAGGCTGATAAAGGCAAGAACGGCGGGAATCTTGAAGTAGAAAACCATAGCCTGGTCAATACGGAAGCGTCCGGTTGCGGAACGCAGTAGCGAGATGGCGATGAACATGAAGATCAGCACCTTCACCATAAACCAGACAAGGTTGATTACCCAGATGTCACAGATAGTGCCGGGGAAGAAAAGGACAACACCCAGGCTCAGCACCACGAAGGTCTTGAGGGCGGATCCAATCTGGAAGAGGGCAAGCAGGGGGCCGCCGTATTCCAGCAGGGGGCCTTCAAGAATTTCGGTCTCTGCCTCGGCAACGTCGAAAGGCGGTACGCCGATGGTGCCGGGCAGGAACATCAGATAGGCAACAAATGCCGGAAGCATGATGGGGTTGAGACCGAACTGGCCGTGGTTGAGCTGGTACTGGACGATATTCAGCAGTGAGAAATCTGCTGTTCCCAGGCCAGTCGCCTTGCCGGTAATCATGGCAACCGTGAGCAGGATCATCAGCAGGGGCACTTCGTAGCTCAGCATGATGAGCATTTCACGGGAGAAGCCTATGGCGCCGAAGGGAGAGCTTGATGAAGAGCCTCCCAGCATCATGGCAATGGCCGGTATGGGGAGCAGGTAGAAGAGCACCAGCAGGTCGCCCATGTTGTACATGCCGTCAAACACGCCCGGGATGGGCATAAAGGCTGCGCAGGCTGCCATGCCGGTCATGCCGACGACAGGTGCGTACAGGAAGACGGACTTGCAGGCTGTTTCGGGAATGAGCGTTTCCTTGGTCAGCAGTTTGGCAATATCCAGCAGGGGCTGGATGACCGGAGGTCCTACGCGGCGCTGCATGCGGGCCACGATGATTCTGTCCAGGCCCTTGAGATACAGTGCGAAGGCAAGAGCAAACAGTCCGCCAGGGAAAATGCAGACGTGGAACAATGCCCAGAGAACATCTGACATGGCTTAGTCCTCCTTGCTCGCAACAGTAGCGTCGGGCATGGTGCGCAGGAATGCCGGAAGGGCACCGAACACATTGGCAGGACGCATGCGGTTTTCAGCAGGCTGAGGTTCGAGACCGCAGTTATGCACATTGATTTCGCGGATGTGCACAAAGCGGTGGATAACCCAGTAACCGAAGCCGAAGGGGACGAGCATGATGATGAACATGACAAAGGGATTCCAGCCCGTGCCCTCGCCGCCAATGCTTGTCAGGGTGAAGGGGATGGGCGGGATGTTAAACTGCGTGGCAATAGCCTGGATGGGAGCGAACACGGTACCGGGGAAGATACCGGTGATGATGCAGCCCAGGGCCAGAATAGCCATTGGTATGCGCATGATCCTCGGCGGATCGCGCATTTCGCTCAGGGCGGGGTTCGGCACGCCCAGGAAGGCTGCGTGCATGAACTTGGCGATGTAGGCCAGGGTCAGGACAGAGCCAAAGAGGGAGAGCAGTGCCAGTATGGGCTGGTTAGCCTGCATAAGGGCATGGTAGATGACCCACTTGGAGCAGAAGCCTGATGTCGGGGGAATGCCCACAACAGAGAGGCCGGCAATCATGAACATTGCCATGGTGAAGGGCATCTGGCGTCCGAGTCCGCCAAGTTCGCTTAAGTATTCCTTGTGTGTCATGAACATGATGGCACCGCACACGAGGAAGAGCAGGTCCTTGAAGAAGACGTGGTTGATAAGGTGCAGCAGGCCGCCGCTGAGGCCCAGGGATGCGGAGGCACCCACGCTCAGGGCGTAGCCGGCAACAGCCACGGACAGCACCATGTAGCCAATCTGGCTGACTGTGGAATAGATGAAGACAAGCTTGATCTGGTTGGCGCGGATGGCCTGTGCCGCTGCAAGTACAATGGTAATGCCGCCAATCCACATAACGAAGTGGGCCTGCACTGCATTGTAGAGAGCGGGAGCTCCCTGGCCAAGAATGAGGAACAGCTTGCAGAGGGCAATGATGCCGCTCTTCAGGAGCATGGAGGAGATGTAGCCCGACACAGGCGTGGGTGCCACTGCGGGGTGCATCTGCCAGTCAATGCGCAGGGGCAGCTGGGCTGCCTTCATCACAAAGCCGATGGCAAGGAGGCCAAGGCCGAAGGGCATGAGCGACTGGCTGGTGGGAATCCAGGCAGTGGGCACGCCGAAGACGGTCATGCTGGCTCCGCCGCCGATGATGCAGACGCCGATAAAGATGAAGCTGGCGCCGGCGATGTTGAAGAGGAAGTACTTTCCGGCTTCCCTGAGAGAGACTGTGTCTCCTTCATGAGCAAGGGCCATGTACAGGGTCCAGGAGCTCATGATTTCCCAGAACACGAAGAAGCTGAAAAGGTTGGAGCTTGCGGACATGCCGATGAGGCCGCCGCACATTGCCGTGAAGACGCTGTAGAAGCGCCACTGGGTGTGGCTGTGTTCCATGTAGCCGACTGCATAGGCCATGTTCAGGGCACCAAGGGCGGGAACAATGATGCAGAAGGCGTAGGAAAGGTTGTCGAGCTCGCTGCCGCAGGCAATAACGAGGAAGGTGGTCAGTGCCAGGACAATGACGCTGGACCAGCCGGCCAGCTGCCTGTTGCCTCTGAAGAAGGCAGGGATGACAGCGCCGATGATGGGCAGGACAACATAAGGAGGCCAGGTAACCAGCAGTGCGGAAGCAGGCAGGATTTCACCTGTGCTGGAGCACATGGCGGCAGCCTTTGCGGCCAGTTCGTAAGGAATGTTGGGCAGGAAGCCGAAAATAATGCACAGGGCAGCCAGGGCTACCATGGCGAGCTGCATGGTGAGGGGCGGATCCTGCAGTTTCGGTGCATCAACAGGACGCTTCTTGAAGACAAGCGTGTTGAGGATGCGGACATAGTACAGAACGCCGATGAAGGAGCCTGCGAGCAGGATGGCGGCAACAAGGACGTTGCCGTTGGCTACTGCGGCGGAGACCATGGCGAACTTGCTGTAGAAGGCTGCAAAGGGCGGAAGGCCCATGATGGAGATAATGGCGATAACCATGCAGGTGACTGTTACAGGCATCTGGCTGGCTGCGCCCTTGAGGTCGTACAGCTTCCTGGAACCGGCGCTGAGAATGAGGGCGCCTGCACCGAAGAAGAGCAGGTCCTTCATCACTGCGTGGTTGAGGATATGGAAGAATGCGGCCGTTGTGGCCAGGGCCGTCATAAGGCCCAGGGTGATGGTAATTTCACCAATCTGGCCGATGGTTGAGTAGGCCAGCATGCGTTTGATGTCCTGCTGGCGCAGGGCCATGATTTCGCCGTAGAACAGTGTCACAGTACCGACGATCACCATGCCGGTGCTGTACCAGTTCAGTCCGAAATAGCCGGGCATCTGGCTGATGTAGGGGCCGCCCTGGCCGGCGATGATGGCAGCGATACCGAAGAAGCCCATCTTGGTAATGATACCGGACAGAGGGCCTGACACGGAGCTGGGTGCTGCAGGGTGGGCATCAGGAAGCCACCAGTGCAGCGGGAAGACGCCTGCCTTGGTGCCGAAGCCGGCCACGCAGAGAATGAGGGCAATCTGGCCCCAGGAAGAGGTCAGTGTCTGCATGCCGGACCATGCCACGGGAGCAACAGCGGAAATGGCACGGATCTGGCCGGCATCAGTAGACAGCAGGATAATGCCTGGCAGCATGAACAGGGCGCCGCCGCAGCACATGACGAAGTATTTTGTGGCAGCACTGCGTGCCGTAGGCGTGCCCTCATGGGCCACCAGGAAGAAGGTGGCGAAGGTCATCATTTCCCAGAAGCCGTAGCCGTAAATTTCAGCCACGCTGTCAGAGGAAACAATGCCGCACAGGGCGGAGAAGGTAAGCAGGAGGAAGAACCAGTACTGGGCTTTTCTCTTGTCATGCCCCATGTAGCCTATGGAGTAGACGCTGACTATGACAGCACCGAGGGACACGAGCACCAGGAAGAGCTGTGACATGGGCGTCGAGGGCCAGACCAGGATGGTCAGCAGGCAGAGGACTGATGAACCAAGCGCCACAGCGATGGCTGCGCGTTCCATGTAGAGCCAGTACAGGACGGCCGTCGCAAAAGCGGCAGCATAGAAGATCCAGGAGGAAATATGGGGCGAGCTGTGATGGATCGCAGGCTCTCCGCAAACCCATACGGCAGCATTGAGCAGGGGGGTCTTGAGAATACAGACCACGGAAGCAATGACTGCGAAGAGGATGATGGAAGGAGACAGCGTATCGTTTCTGACGATGCCGGGATGCGGCTCGTCAAAAAGCATGCAGCAGGCCACGCGGGACATCAGCCACACCTGTATCGTGCCCGTAGCAGCAGCCAGAAGCATAAACATAAAGAATATGGGCTGTGCCGGAACCTGCGAAACAGCAGACATGGCGATGAGGAAACGTCCCTCAGGCACAAAGAAGATTGAGCCGCCAACGGTGGCTATCATGGCAAAGACAAAGATGGTGCCTACGACAGGCGCCGTGCGTGCGGCGCCGCGCAGGGTCCACATATCCATGCCAAATGGCCCTTTGTCTTTCGGCTGCAGTTTGTCCAGACAGGTCAGGGCAAGCACCCTGACGATAACCTGGAAACCGAAGTAGAGTACAAAACCCGCAGTGCCAAGCACACCGGGGCAGGCAAGCCCGATACAGGCGAGACCGAGGTCGTGCAAACCGCCTCGCCATATGAGCTGCCGGAAGTTGTCATGACTGAGAAAACACAGCACCGTGCCGCCTATAAGCAGACAGAAGCTGAGAAACAGTATGACCGTGGTGAAAATGGTCATAATTCCCCCTGAAAAAGCCCAAAATCCTTCATTGCCCGCAGGAGATGTCCCTGAGGAGTAGAAGTATCAATGAAGACGTTGATGGAAGACTTATTCCTGTATCAAACTGCGGTTCATGAGTTGGTGCACAGCATCTGAAGCGCTTAGTGTACCGCTCAGGATATCGCAGACTGCATTGGTAATGGGAACCGGGCAGGACAGCCTGGCAGCCAGCCTGCTGACGGCAAAAGCCGTTTTGACGCCCTCGGTCACCATGCCGATGGCATCTCCGGCTTCTTTAAGGGACTTTCCCCGGCCCAAGGCCAGGCCGAGCGTCCTGTTGCGGGACAGGCTTCCTGTTGCCGTAAGGACAAGATCGCCCAGTCCGGACAGTCCCTGGAAAGTATGTTCCTTTGCGCCCATTGCCTGCCCGAGGCGGCTCATTTCGGCAAGGCCCCTTGTAATAAGGGCTGCCCGTCCGTTGGTGCCGACTTCAAGGCCGTCACAGATGCCGCAGGCGATGGCGATGACATTTTTCACTGCCCCTCCGAGCTCGACGCCCGTCACGTCGTCAGACGTGTAGCAGCGGAAGGATGAAGAGGACAGAATGTTCTGGAAGAAAGAGGCTGTCGATGACGAGGATGAGGCAATGACTACGGCAGTGGGACGGGAGTCCATCACCTCGCGGGCAAATGACGGTCCTGAAAGAACCGCATAGCCGTCTGCATGATCAGGGACAATTTCTGCAAAAAACTGCGAGCATGTCAGTCCCGTCTCAAGCTCTATGCCCTTGGCCGCATTGGCTATGCGCACATTTTGGGACAGAAGGTGCCTGTGCTGCAAAAGATAGCTTCTCTGCTGCTGGCAGGGGATTGCCAGAATGAGCACAGGACTGCCCAGGGATCCTTCTGCCCCGGGATCTGTCGTGGCTGCCAGGGCGGGGTGCAGTTTGCATCCCTGCAGGTAGCGGCTGTTCTCATGCCGTTCGTTAATGGCGGTGCAGACGTCCGCATCCCGCAAAAGCAGGGTTACCTTGTGTCCCTGCAGGCATGCATGGTGCGCCAGGGCCGTGCCCCAGCTGCCGCCGCCTGCGACACAGATATGCTGAACTTCTTGCATGTCCGTCTGTCCGTTCTTCCGGAAATGATAAAATGCCCAAAACGATTGTACTTTTTTTAACAAGGGGTACCTGCAAGCAATTTTATTTGCAAAGTACGTTGTTTTGTCAAAAGTACATAGCAAAAAGGATAGTTACATAAGATATTTTCCTGAAGCCTAAAAACAGGAAAATATGATAATTTCATAGCACAAGTATATAGTTTCGTCTAGTATGTTTTGATTAATCAAACAGGAAGTTTGCAAAAAAAGATGACACAGGCGCAAAAAACATGCGCCTGTGCCATCCGGGAAAGTCAGTTATTTGTGTTCCGGCCGTTTTCAGATGTCCAGATCCTGGGACAGTCTTTCTTCCAGGGCAGCCTGCTGCTTGCGTTCCCTGGTGCCCTTGGGCCTTAAGGCATCAAAGGCCTTGTTGCGGATGTGGTGCCTGCAGAAGACAAGGAAGCCTGTGTGGGCAGTCATCCTGTCAGCCGGGCGCAGGCGGTCGGCCAGGGGCTTCCAGTCGCGCAAAAGCAGTTCCTGTACCTCTATGGCATCAAAGGGGCCGCGTTCCAGCCCTTTCAGAAGCTCGCCCACCTGTATGGCTGTAGGCAGAAGGAAGCCCAGCATGGCTCCTGGC
>CAVJEZ010000014.1:0-18359 GCA_963648625.1 Odoribacter splanchnicus | reverse complement strand
TCCGTGATCCTGCTTACTACACCTGGCGTCAGAGCACCCAGTTCAAGTTCTAATATCCAACTATCAGTTTTGCCGTGGCGGCAGGTCTGCTGCCGCCACGTTTTAGGAGCATAGCTATGGCCGAGGATAAAGAAGTTGTCATCGAATACCTGAAGGCAAAGGCTGCGACCAAGTCCAAGCACTACTTCAAGGATTTCCTGGAACTCTTCCCTGACAAGAAGTCTCGCGAAGTGAAGAAGATTCTCAGCGACCTCGTGAAAGAGGGCGTGGTTGAATACTGGTCTTCCGGCTCCACCACCATGTATGGTCTCGTGGGCACCGGCAAGCAGACTGCTGCCGAAGGCGAAGAATAATCGTTCAGACCAGATTTTTGTTCTACGGGCACTGTTACACTGTAACAGTGCCCGTTGTTGTTTCTATGCCCCAGAATACAGCATAATACAGCGCAAAATCCTTTTTGCAGGCACAGCTCAGATATCCTTCCACAGTCCTGCCAGAGTCTGCGCCGTCTTCTGCAGCATGGACCTGCTGTGCATTGCAGTGACACTGAAACGCAAAAGAGCCCTGCCAAAGGGAACTGTGGGATACCGGGCATCAAGGACAAGTATGCCTGCCTGCCTGAGCTCACCGGACAGTGCATGTGCACGCACTTCAGAACCGACCGGAACAGAAACTATATGGGCGCTGCCCTGAAAGGGTATGCCACAACGCGCCAGTTCTTCCTTAAAATACATTGCATTTGCAGCCAGCCTTTCTCTTTCAGGCTCAAGATGTGGCAAAAAATCGAGAAGCTTAAGACAGGAAGAGGCATGGGCAGGAGGCAGGGCTGTCGAGTGCATGACAGCCGAGGCCAGATTTTGCAGGGCAGAGCCAAATCCTGCGGGAAGCAGGGCAAAGGCACCAAAAAAACCGAAGCCTTTGCCAAGCGTACAGAGAACCGCATCTGCCGTCCCTTTGAAAGAGTTGAAAACGCCGCGCCCGCCGTCGCCAAGACAGCCCGCAGCATGGGCTTCATCTGCTATCAGGAAGAAGCCGTAGCGTTTTTTTAATTTTGCAAGGGCAGCTGCATCTGTCAGTGTGCCGTCCATGCTGAACAGCGACTCTGTGACCACAACAGGCTGCCAGTCAGATTCCAGGGATTTTAGCCTGCGCTCAAGATGCTCCATGTCGTTATGGGCATAGGGGTACAGGCTGCAGCCACTGGCAACCAGGGCATGGGCGGCACTCGCATGGATGCGCCTGTCTGCAAAAACAGGCTGGCCTTTGCGTATCAGCCCTGTCATCAGGGCAAGATTGCCCTGATAGCCGCTCGGAAAGAAAAGGCAGTCATCATACCCGAAATACCCTGCATAAGCTGCTTCTGCCTGCGCAGAAAGCCTGTCCCAGCCTCCGGCAAGGCGTGATGCCGAGGACGATGGCTTATACCCTGCAAAAGAGTCCGCAACCATCTTCTGCCATCTGGCATCCTGCGAAAGGCCCAGATAGTCATTGGAGCAGAAAGAGAGAAAACGCCTGCCGTTCTCTTCAACAAAGGGACCGTCAGTCACATCGGAGCAGAGGACATGCTCCCTTTGCAGCCCGAGACGCTCTCTTTCGTGCAAAAGTGCATTTATTGCGGATGACACAGTCCTTTTTACAGTCTTTTTTACAGTCCCTGCCGCAGTCCTTTGGTCAGCCATTGCCAATACCCCCTGTAGTGTTCCGACAGGCGTTCCCTGCCAAGATCCATGTCATAGGCCTTATGCCCGACTGTGAGCTGTATATGAAACTCCTGTTCCCCGGCATCGTGTCCGTGCCCGGTAATGCCGTGTAGCGTGATATGCACGTCATAAGAGGCCGAATATTTTGTCTGTCCTGTTACAGATACCCTGATCTCCAGTTCCCCTGACGGGGCTTTCCCTGAAAAAAGGGCATGGTCCATAGAAAGCAGAAAGACATGGTCTGAATAGGAGGTGCGCCAGCGCTGGTGCAGGCAGCAGGCCTGGGCCGCAGCCTCTGCTGCCTCCCACCACGCACCATGCATGACGCCCTTTGCCGTCAGGCCCTGCTTGTCAAAGCAGGATACTTCTTTCAGGACCAGAAAGGGATCGGGGGTCATTTTCTCATCCGGCAGCCCGGACCGGACCCTGCTGCTGTTTTGTTCCATCTGCTTCCATCCTCGCTACATACCCGCTGCCTTCAGGCAATGGGTATTCGTTTGCCCTGCAGGAATTCACTCCCTGATACAGTACCAGGAAGTAATGCAGCGTACACATCAGAAACGCCATCTCCCGCCTTGTGATAAATATCGCATTTAGAAACGGACAGCAAAACAAACATCCAGTGCACTACTGGTTGACATACCAATGTTACAATACTGATCAGCATACAGTCTTTCCGGCTCAAAAAGCCCGGCTGAAATTTTCCTTTGCAAACTAGGCGGATCTTCAAAAAAGCACTTGCACTTTTTGATAGAATTTATTTAATATTCAATCATAGTACTCTGATATACAACCATGGTTTCACTATCCATTCTGGGAGGAGATCCTATGATCAGCCAAAATCTGGTTAAAGACCTTACTGCCCTGCTTGGACCGGAAAATGTTTTTACCGGTGAAGCAGACCGCCAATGTTATGCCTATGACAGCGCAGTCCTGCCGCAGTGCATCCCGTCGCTGGTACTTCGTCCTACAAAACCCGAACAGATCGGAGAATGTGTCCGCCAGTGCTATGAAGCCGGTCTGGCCATTACCGTAAGGGGTGCCGGATCCAACCTTTCCGGCGGCACTGTTCCTGACAACACCGACAGCGTTGTCATCCTGACAAACGGCCTTCAGAAAATCATCGAAATCAATTCCGAGGATCTCTATGCCGTTGTCGAGCCTGGCGTGGTAACCGCCCAGTTTGCTGCCGCTGTTGCCCAGAAAAACCTTTTCTATCCGCCCGATCCGGGCTCAATGGCCGTATCTACCCTCGCCGGCAACATTGCTGAAAACGCCGGCGGCCTTCGCGGCCTTAAATACGGCGTCACAAAAGACTATGTGATGGGCCTGGAATTCTTCGACTACGAGGGCAACCTCGTCAAGACAGGCTCCCGTACCGTCAAATGCGTCACAGGCTTTAACCTGGCAGGCCTTATGGTAGCCTCCGAAGGCACCCTTGGCATCATCAGCAAGGCCATTCTCAAGCTCGTTCCCCCGCCGCGCGCCTCTCGCGCCATCACGGCGGAATTTTCCGACATTCAGGATGCTTCCGAGGCCGTGGCAGCCATGATTGCCGCCCACGTGGTTCCCTGTACGCTGGAACTGCTGGACCAGGCCACACTGAAATATGTGGAAGACGACCAGCATATCGGCCTGCCGACAGATGCCGCAGCCATGCTTCTCATTGAAGTGGACGGCCATCCCGGACAGGTAGCCGACGAAGCCGCAATCGTTGAAGACGTGCTGAAGAAGTGCAAGGCCACGGCTATCCATATTCCGGACAACGAGGAAGAGAAGAACAAGCTCTGGGCTGCACGCCGCAATGCTCTGCCTGCCCTGGCCCGCGCCCGTCCCACCTGCGTGCTCGAAGACGCAACCGTGCCGCGCTCCCAGATTCCTGCCATGATCCGCAGCCTCAACGAGATCAAGCAGAAGTACAATGTCCAGATGGGTACATTCGGCCACGCCGGCGACGGCAACCTGCATCCCACCATCCTCTGCGACAAGCGCGACAAGGAAGAATTTGCCCGCGTGGAAGCAGCTGTGGACGAGATTTTCGATGTGGCCCTGAAGCTCGGAGGCACGCTCTCCGGCGAACACGGCATCGGGACAGCCAAGGCAAAGTGGATGGAAAAGGAAACCAGCCGCGGCACAATCCTCTTCTCACAACGTATGCGCCGTGCCATTGACCCCAAGGGTCTGTTCAACGGCCGCAAGATTACGGGTGTATAAGTATGAGCGATATATACCATCTTGCCAGTATTATGATGAAACTGGACGACAAGCTGGCAGACTGCATGCGCTGCGGTCTCTGCCAGGCTGTCTGTCCTGTTTTCGGAGTAACACAAAAAGAATCAGATGTTACCAGAGGCAAGCTTGCTCTGCTTGACAACCTGGCACACGAGATAATCAAGGATCCGGATGCGGTTGAGGAAAAGCTTAACCGCTGCCTGCTCTGCGGCTCGTGTCAGGCCAACTGTCCGTCCGGCGTTTCCATTATGGAAATCTTTATGGAAGCCAGGCAGGTCCTGGTCGAATACCGGGGGCTCAGCAACGCAAAGAAGCTTGTCTTCAGGCAAATCCTCACAAGGCCAAAGCTTCTCAGCGGCATGCTGCGCCTGGCGGCCCCCTTCCAGGGACTGTTCATGCGCAAGCAGGGCTTCTGCACCTATGACCTGCCCCTGTTCAGCAAGATTGTGGGCAGCCGCCACATACAGAAGCTTCCCGACTGCTCCCTGCATGCAAAATACGGCGAACTGAATACTGATGGTTCAAGCGGCATCAAGGTCCTGTTCTTTGCCGGCTGCATGGCCGACAAATATTATACGAACATGGGCGAGGCCTGCCTGAAGGCCCTCAAATACCACAATGTCGGCGTAGTCATGCCGTCCGATCTTACCTGCTGCGGCATCCCCGCCCTGGCATCCGGCGATCTCCCGGGCTTTGTAAAGGAAACCAGGGAAAACCTTGAGATCATTGAAAAGGCCCTGGCCTCAGGAAAAATTGACTACATCCTCACCCCGTGCGGCTCCTGTACGTCAACCCTGAAGGAATGGTGGCCCTATTACGAAAAGGAACTGGGAAGCGAATACCGCGCGACCATCAGCAGCGTTGCGTCAAAAATCATGGACATTAACGCCTTCCTGGTGGATGTCCTGCATGTGGACCAGCTGCCTAAGCCCAAGCCCAAGGCCAGCTGCACAACCCGCGTGACGTTCCACGATTCCTGTCATCTCAAGAAAAGCCTCGGCGTAACTGCCCAGCCCAGGGCTCTTATCCGCCACAATCCCGACTACGAGCTCGTGGAAATGGCGGAAGCGGACCGCTGCTGCGGCTGCGGTGGCAGCTTTACGCTGTTCCACTACGATCTGTCCAAGGCAATCGGGCAGAGAAAGCGTGACAACATCATCCGTTCCGGCGCCCAGGCAGTGGCAACAGGCTGTCCTGCCTGCATGATGCAGATCGCTGACATGCTGAGCCAGAACCACGACAACGTCACTGTAAAGCATCCCATAGAGATTTATGCCGAATCTCTTCCTGACTAACTGATAACAAGGCAGGGAAGCCTGAGCTTCCCTGCCGGCGGATATTCTTCCCCAGACCTTATCACAAGGAGAATCCATGACCCAGGATAGGCTAGTAGACATCCTGAGAGCCAAAGCTCCGGGAGTCCCCACTACACTCTACGAGGCAAAAGATCTGCCTGACGCCATGCGTTATGCTGTAGAGGTAACCAAAAAGAAGCGCCACTGCGAAATGCTCATGCCCAAGCAGGGCGAAACATACGGCCCGCCCAGCGAAAACGGCTTCCCCACCCTTCTGGAACGCTACATAGCAGTGCCCGGCCTCTCCGATGAGGAATTTGGCATGCTGGAAGCCGAGGCGAGCGGTTCAGGCATCAACCTGCTGCGCACAGGCCTCCGCGAACACCTTGGCGGCTTTGACACCAGCATCACATGGGCTGACGGACTGGTCACCGATTCCGTTACCTGCATCGTCAACTCCAACAACGAAGAAGTGCGGCTCGGCACCATGATTGCCGAAATCTCCATCATCCTGGTGCGCAAGTCCGCACTGCTGGACAAGCTGGAAGATTCCGCCGCCCTGCTGCGCGACCTGCTGACCCGTGGCGGTGCATCCTATACCGCCTACATTACCGGCCCCAGCCGTACCGCTGATATCGAACGTGTCGGAGCCCTCGGCGTGCATGGTCCCCTTGAACTTCATATTGTCCTTCTGGAGGGGTAAGACATGGCCGAAAACAAGACTATGAAAGAATATCACGGCCAGATTCAGGAAGCGCTGCACGATCAGTTCCTGCGCAAGACTCTGGACAAGTTCGCCGTTGAGTACAAGGCCAGCCGTGCCCGCATCTTTGAAGGCATTGATGTCAAGGGTCTTATCCACGAAGTAGCCGAGATCAAGGACAATGCCGCCAAGCACATGTCCGAACTGTACGAGCAGTTCAAGGCAGAGGCTGAAAAGCGCGGCGTGCATGTCCATCTGGCCAAAACTGCAGAGGATGCCAACCGCATCATCAGCAAAATTGCCAGTGACAACCACTGCAAGAACATTATCAAGTCCAAGTCGATGACGGCTGAGGAAATCCACCTGAACAACGCCCTGGAAAAGGACGGCTTCCGTGTGGTGGAGACTGACCTTGGCGAATGGATCATCCAGCTCCGCCATGAAGGCCCGTCCCACATGGTCATGCCGGCCATCCATCTTTCCAGGTACCAGGTGTCCGATCTCTTCACCGACGTGACAAAGATCAAGCAGGGTTCTGACATCCAGAAGCTTGTCAAGGTCGCCCGCCGCGAGTTGCGTGCGGAATACGTCAATGCCGACATGGGCATTTCCGGCGCCAACTTCGCCGTTGCCGAAGCCGGCGTGGTGGGAACCTGTACAAACGAGGGCAATCTGCGCCTCGTGACCACGCTGCCCAGGGTCCATGTCATTATTGCCGGCCTTGAGAAGCTCATCCCAACCATTGACGAAGCCCTGCGCTGCATCCAGATCCTGCCCAGGAACGCCACGGCCCAGGCCATCACTTCCTACGTCACCTGGATCGCCGGTGCCAACGAATGCGCCACCGGACCGGACGGACGCAAGGAAATGCACATTGTCTTCCTTGACAACGGCCGTACCAAGATCGCCAAGGATCCCCTCTTCGGCCAGGTCCTGCGCTGCGTGCGCTGCGGCGCCTGCGCCAACGTCTGTCCCGTCTACCGCCTTATCGGCGGCCACAAGATGGGCTACGTGTACATCGGTGCCGTGGGCCTTGCCCTGACCTACCTCTATCACGGTGCAGACAAGGCACGTAACCTGGTGCAGAACTGCATAGGCTGCGAATCCTGCAAGAATGTCTGTTCAGCCGGCATTGATCTGCCGCGCATCACCCGCGAGATACGCTCGCGCCTTGTAAAGGACGAAGGCAACAGCACGGCCGGATCGGTGATGAGCATGGTCATGAAGGATCGTGACCGCTTCCACAGCCTGCTGAAGTTCATCAAGTTCTCGCAGGGACCCCTCACCATCAAGGGCGGCCGCTTCATCCGCCACCTGCCCGCTGTTCTTATGGGCGGTGACCAGAGCTTCCGCCAGCTTCCGGCACTGGCTCCCAAATCCTTCCGCCAGCTGTTCCCCGATATCGTGCACAATCCTCAGGCCCCCCGCTTCCGCGTTGCCATCTTCTCAGGCTGTGCCCAGGATTTCATCTATCCCGAACAGCTCGTGGCAGCAGTGAAGCTGCTCAACAAGCACGGCGTGGCCGTTGACTTCCCGCTCAAGCAGACCTGTTGCGGCCTGCCGCTGGAAATGATGGGCCAGAGGCCCACAAGCCTCCAAGTTGCCAGGCAGAACATAGATTCCTTCGAAGCCGGCAAATACGACGCCATCATCACCCTGTGCGCCTCCTGTGCCGGCCATCTGAAAAACAGCTATCCCGAACTTCTGGCAGGCACGCCTGATGCCTACAGGGCACAGCTCTTCGCTGCCAAGATCAGGGACTTCAGCTCGTTTGTCTATGACGATCTGGGCCTGTGCGAGGATGACTTCGTCAAAACCGACGAAAAGGTTACCTACCATTCTCCCTGCCATATGTGCAGGGGCCTTGGCGTCATCAAGCAGCCCCGTGCCCTCATTGACATGGCTGCAGACTATGTCCCGGCTGCAGAAGAGGATGTCTGCTGCGGCTTTGGCGGCACCTTCTCCGTGAAGTTCCCCGAACTTTCTGCTGAAATGGTCAAGAAAAAGCTGGCAAACAGCGAGGCCACAGGCGCAACGCTGCTGGTTACCGACTGCCCCGGCTGCGTCATGCAGATCCGCGGTGCTGCGGAAGCCTCCGGCTCCAAGCTGCGCATAGAGCATATGTCCGAACTGCTTGCCCGCAACATGAAATAACAAAAAAAAGCTGTCCGGCGGGACAGTCTTGCAAAACATCCCGCCGGACAGCTGACACAGTACCAGCTTTATGCTATACTGATGCTGTATATATCTTCCTGCCCTGGCAGGCAGGAAAACGGATAGCAAGGCCGTATCTCACAACAAAAGGCAACAGTGTCTGCTAAAACCATTTGTTTTGTCTTTTGTTGCAGTACGGCCGAACCGGACCCGGGACTTATACCCCGGTAACTACAAGGAGTAAACATTATGGCTTGGACGCAAGTTTACGATCCTGCAGGCAGCGCGCTCTTATCAGCGTTGCTGGCCGGTATTCCCCTTATTGTGCTGTTCTACATGCTGGCCATCCGCCGCGCTAAAGGACATCACGCCGCAGCCGTGGCTGTGATTCTGTCATTTGCCCTGGCTGTCTGTGTCTGGGGCATGCCAGCAGGCACTGCTATCAGCTCCTTTATTTATGGTGCTGCCTTCGGCCTCTTCCCCATCATCTGGATCGTAGTAACGGCAGTGTGGGTCTACAACATGACCGTTGAGTCAGGCGAGTTTGAGTATATCAAGCAATCCCTGTCCAGGCTCACCGATGACCGCCGCCTGCAGGCAATCTTTATCGCCTTTGCCTTCGGTTCCTTCATTGAAGGTACAGCCGGCTTTGGCACGCCTGTGGCCATCACCGCAGCCATGCTGGTGGGCCTTGGCTTTAAGCCCCTGTACGCCGCCGGCATCTGTCTTATAGCCAACACAGCACCCGTGGCCTTCGGTGCCATCGGCGTGCCGATCATCGTTGCCGGCCAGGTTTCCGGTTTCTCCGACGTAACCATCGGCGCCATTGTCGGCCGCCAGTTGCCCTTCCTGTCCTTCATCGTGCCCTTCTGGCTGTGCGTGGTTATGTGCGGCTTCAAGCGTTCCTTTGAAGTCCTGCCCGCCATTCTCGTTGCCGGCCTCTGCTTCGCCGGTTCCCAGTTTGTGTTCTCCAACTTCCACGGACCGACGCTGCCCGATATCATGTCGGCCATCATCGCCATTGTGGGCCTGGTAATTCTTCTCCGCGTGTGGAAGCCTTCCAAGATCTTCCGCTTCGAGGGTGAAAAGGAAACCGCTGTTGAAGGCGAAGCTCCTTCCGTTGGCGTTGTGCTGCGCGCCTGGGGCCCCTATATCATCCTGGCCGTCATGGTCTTCTTCTGGGGCCTGCCCCAGTTCAAGGGCTTCCTGAACAGCATTCCTGGTGCTGTCATTAACTTCGCATGGCCTGGCGTTGACGGCATGGTCATGAAGACCGCCCCCATCGTCAATGAAGACGCTCTCTATGGCGCCAAGTTCACCTTTAACTGGCTCTCTGCCGGCGGTACCGCCATTCTGCTGGCCGGATTCATCTCCGTGCCCCTGATGCCTGGTTACGGCTTTAGCAAGGCCGTGAAGTGCTTCTTCCACACCATCTACCAGCTGCGCTACCCCATCGTGACCATCGCCATGATTCTTGGCCTGGCCTACCTCATGAACTACTCGGGCATGAGCTCCACCCTGGGCATTGCCTTCACAATGACCGGCGCCCTCTTCCCGCTGTTCTCTCCCCTGCTCGGCTGGCTTGGCGTGTTCCTGACCGGTTCTGACACCTCTTCCAACGCACTCTTCTGCGGCATGCAGGGCCATACGGCCAGCCAGGTTGGCATGCCTCCGGAACTGGCAGTTGCTGCCAACTCCTCCGGCGGTGTTACCGGCAAGATGATTTCTCCCCAGTCCATCAGCGTGGCAACAGCTGCTACCAACATGGTCGGACAGGAAGGCGATCTCTTCCGCTTCGCCCTGCCTCACAGCCTGGCCATGACTGCCGTCATCTGCGTGATGACCTATCTGCAGTCCCATGTTCTGGTCAACATGCTGCCCTTAAGCCAGATGCTGCCTCTGGTTCATCCCTAAATCATAGTGTACGTCACACTGGCTTCAAAGCCTCCCTTATGCGCATGGCAGCATGCGCATAAGGAAACGTAAACAGTAATAAAGCCCCGTCACAAATGTGGCGGGGCTTTTTGCGTCTCTTTTGTCATCTGCCAAAATTCTCTACAGGCCAGACTCCCAGGCACGCACAAGCAATGCCGCATTCTGGCCGCCAAAACCAAAATTTTCCACAAGGCCCAGTGAAGGATTTGCAAGAGGCATGGCATGTTGCCTCACAAAATCAAGCTCTGCTATTGGGTTGTCCAAAGCCAGCACAGGAGGCAGAAAGCCTTTGGAACAGGCACAGAGAAGGCAGGCCAGCTCCACGGCACCAGAGGCTGCAGAACAGTGCCCGATCCATGATTTTAAGGCCGTGACAGCCGGACCTTTTTTTCGACCGAAAAAGAGGCGCTCAAGCATCATGGCCTCGGCTGTGTCATTGGCCTTTGTCCCTGTTCCATGGGCACTGACCCAGTCTACCTGCGAAGGCGTACAGGAAGCCGACTCAAGGCACTGCCGTACAGCTGTTTCTGCATATCTGCCCTCAGGATCCGGCGCTGTCAGGCCTGCCCCGTCCAGGCTGGATCCATAGCCAGGTATTTCACATAAGATACGGGCTCCGCGGGCAATGGCATGCGCACGTTCTTCCAAAAGAAAGGCAGCCCCGCCTTCTCCGGGGACAAATCCTGTTCTCTTCTGATCAAAAGGACGCGAAGCCATGGCAGGATCAGGGCAGGTACTTATGGTGTGAGCCCTGCTGTAGCCAAGGAGCCCCCCAAGGCTGAGACGGGAATCCCCTGCAATGACAAGGCATGTCCGCATACGCCCGTGGCGTATACGGAACCAGGCCTCTCCCAAGGCCATCAGGCCCGAGGCACAAGCAGAACCAATTGTCAGCCCTTCCCCATGGACGCCAAGCAGTATGGACAGTGCCGAAACAGGCGTATTGGGGAGCCAGCGCAAAAGCCAGAGGGCATCCAGGTCAAGGGAATCGGCAGGAGGCAGCCCCTTTTCCCTGGTAAAATCAAGGGTTGGGGCAGCCGTGCCGATAATGCCTGTATCCGGCGGCAGTGATTCATAACCGGAATCAATAACCGCCCTTAAACCTGCCAGCACGCCCAGATACCCGCCCCTGGAAAGATAGCGCCGGTAGCGCCAGCTTTTCAGCTGCATTGAGGCTTTGTCGGTGCCCAAATCCTCATCAGGGCAGACAACACAGGGAAGTTCATTGCTCCGGACAAAGGCAGTCCTCTGCCTTTCAAAATTCCGTATGACTTCTTCCCTGTCCTGGCCGAGGCTGGATGTAAGGCCAAGCCCGGTTATGACAACACGCAGCGGCATGGCTAGCGCTTCAGGACATATTCAAGATACATGGCCATATCGCCCAGGGTAACAAAGGGGGCAGGGCTCTCTATCTCACGGGCTATCTGCGTCCTGCGCTCTTCATCAATCCAGGGGAAATGCCCAGCCAGCACGTCTTCTGCAGAATCATCGGAATGTTCATACACAAGGGTACGGACATTGCGCAAAAACAGGGCATCGTCATCCACTTCGCGCCTGGCTTCCCTGGAAATCCTGGCAGCAATTTCCAAAAGATCGATGGACTCGCAGGGCAGATCCTGCATCAGGTGCGTCCCTGCACTGAGGGAAGCTGCCTCACGCTCAAAGATGTCCGCCACGATACCAATAACGCATTCCAGGCATTTGTCCTTTTCCATATATCCTTCCTGTCATCGTATTATTCCAGCCTGTTGTGCAGCAGGCTGTACAGCAAACGACTGTATTTACGGCAAAATACGCTTATACCATCTGCTTTGCCATGGAAAACCCGCCGTCAACAGTTATTGTCGTTGCATTGATGGATGCTGCTTCCGCAGAAAGCAGGAAAAGCAGCGTGCCGGTCACTTCATCAAGGCTTACCAGACGCCCTGTCGGAATGGTCTTGTCACATTTGTCCTGCCTTCCCTGCAGAAAGGTGCGGCCACGTCCGGCAGAAAGCCAGCCAGCCCGCAGCGAGCAGGCAGTAATGCCGTGAGAGGCCATTTCAAGGCCTGCACTGTTGTACAGGCTTTCTGCACACAGCTTGGCCGCAGCATAAAAAGCCTGCCCTTTTGCAGGTGCGGCAGCAGCTGCTGACGACATAAAAATACAGCGGCCCCTCCCTGCAGGCAGCATCAGCCGCACAACACTGCGCAGAAAGCGCGCCCTCAGGGCAATATCCTCATAAGCCCAGGCATCGATCCTGTCAGGAGCAAGGCCGGCCAGAAGGCTTTCTGTCTGCGAATGGGCCAGATCTACAAAGGAGGCCGGAACAAAGCTGTGTTCCTCAAGAAGGTGCGGCAGCTCCTCAGGTGTTTCGCAGACAAGCCCCTCACATCCGGCACTGCGGATATGCGAAAGCGTTTCCTGCTTTCTGCACAGGCCAAGGACACGGCCGCCCTGTGCCATCACGGCACGAGCCAGGGCCATGCCGATCTCGCTGCCGATTCCGCGGACAAGAACGGGCTCAAAGAGGTTATGCTTCACAGGCTGCGGCATCTGATTGTTCCCTCGCAGGCCGGAAGATCGCCATCCAGCACACGGCAGGCAAAACTGCCTTGCCCAAGCGGCTCAAGTTCAAACACATATGTCCCGGGAGCCAGAAAATGCCTGAAGCGGAAACGGCGTACTTCCACCTCGCAGTTATCCCCCGTATCCTCGGCAAGCATGTCCATAAACACCTGCAGGATGCAGCTGCCTGGCACCCTGGGAAAACCAGGGAAATGGGTCCGGAAAAGAGGATGTCCTGCATCCATGCAGACTCGCTCCCGTCTCAGCTCTGCCATGACCAGCTCCTCAGCATAACCACATATCTTCCTGCATGCATAACGCCCATGCAATACACTGCCTTTCGCAGAAAAAATCAGCTTTTCCGCTGTACCGGATGCGGCAGCTGCAAGCCATTTCCAAACTGTTCGCCAGGCAGCCTGCACGGGGAAATCCCTGTTTGCGCATACGCTGACATCGGCGTATTCTGGCAGGCACCAAATGACAAAAGGAGCATGGCCTGGCCCGTCCTTAATACGGGAAAAGCCGCAATCACCATGATACACATCACATGCAGGCACAGCATTGCCATTGCACACCGCATCTTTGAATACGACGGCAGCTGCGAACGCCTTCACGGCCATAACTACCGTATAGAAATCGGCATCAGTGCCGGCAAACTTGACAGCCTGGGCATGATCGCAGACTTCAGGCTGGTAAAAAAGACGCTGTACCAGGCCCTGGACGAAGCCTGGGACCACAGGACACTGCTGCAGGACAGGGATCCGCTCTGTGCCCCGTTGCAAAAGCTGCTCACGGACGGTTCCGTATGCCCGGTCCCCTTCAATCCCACAGCCGAGAACATGGCTGCCTATCTTGCCACCAGCCTTTTCCCTGATGCCCTGGCAAAAGCCGGCATGGGATCCCTTTCGGTCTGCTCTGTCACTGTCTATGAGACTGAGAAAAATTCAGCAACCTGGACCAGGGACTGATGACAGGCCTGTAAAGGGAAGCCTGAATGCTTTCAGGCAAGGCATAAAAAGAAAAACGGGATACTGTCTTCATGGACGGCATCCCGTATTGTTTTCTGGTGTGCCCGGGGAGATTCGAACTCCCGATCTTCGGCTCCGGAGGCCAACGCTCTATCCAGCTGAGCCACGAGCACACAGTTTTTTGCCGCATACTCCGGATATAAGCATATCCGGATTATGCGTTGCGCACTCTATCAGACATCCCCTGCTTGGGCAAGGTCGGCATGCGAGGCTGCAGCAAGCCCGCAGCCGCACAGGGACAGGTTTCAGGCCTTTGCCCCAAGCCCCTTTCATGCAGGGATGATTCCTGCCGGATCCTAATGGCGGAAATCCAGGCTTTCGCCCGGCTTCATGGTCATGCAGCGGCAGGAAGGAAGCTGGGCTGAAACAAGCTGCTCAAACTCATCCGTGCCCTGTGCCAGGGCCGGGAAGGTTCCCCAGTGCATGGGAATGACTGTTGAGCATTTAAGAAGTCCGCAGGCCATGGCGGCCTGCCTGGCATCCATGGTGTAAAAACCGCCTATGGGAAGCAGGGCCACGTCAATGGGATACAATTTGCCCCACATGGCCATAGAGCTGAAGATACAGGTATCGCCGGCATGATAGACGGTCAGTCCGTCGGGCATGGTGATAATATAGCCGCAGGGACAGCCGGAATCACTGCTGTGAAATGCCGGAACCATTGTTATTTTGGCAGCACAGCACTCTATGGTGCCGCCCATATTAAAGCCTGAGCCGCCAACAATCTTTTCCTTAGGCACACCAGCTTCTGCCAGTTTGCCGGCAGTTCCGACGATGGCTCCCAGTTCTGCTCCGGTCTGCCTGCAAATTTCCACGGCAGAACCGACATGGTCGCCATGATCGTGCGTCACCAAAACCAGATCAACACCGTTTCTGACAGCCATTTCCTGCATGGCCGGCGAGGTAAAAAAAGGATCCACAAGAATGGATACTGCTGCCGTTTCCAGCCTGAATGCGGAATGGCCAAACCAGGTAATTGTACTCATTTCTGTCTTGCTCCCTATAGGTGATATCCTGAAACATACCCTCATTCCCGCTGGCGGACAGCCTTGCGGCAAGCGTGCGGAAAACATATGAGGATACGTCGTACTTTGTGAAGACTATATGTATTTCCAACAGGTTACGCAACAGCATATGAAATGAACATGGCTGGTACAGTCCGTTTACCTGTACGCGTATGGCATGAGCTTTCTGGTTATATCATTTACATTGATCAGCTCTTCGGTTGCAGCCGGGCTTATTTGCAATGCAACAAGGAACTCTTCCATGTCTTCTTCAGTGTTCAGGACAAAGCCAAAATACTCGCCGGCATTACTTTTCACGAGTACAAAAATCCCTCCCGTATACTCCGGCTGCAAATAAGGAAAATCACGGCCGAAATTGGTAATCCAGCACTCGTCCTTAGTGCCCTTGCCATAGTAGATAAAACGGGAGTCAGTTTCTGAACCGTCCTGCCACCTGATTCTTGTTCTCTTCTCTTTGTTTTGACCTTTGCTGCATGGCGAATCAAAGAGAATGGGAGCCGCTGACTTTGCAATAGCTATCCCTGCCGGATGTCCACCATTCTCGCCGGTTTCATTTGCTGGCAAAAACTTGAAGTAAGCCAGGCTGCTGTTACAGACAGCCAGTATGGCCTTTTTAGCATATTCCTGCATGTACACCACCTTCTTCTGTTGCTGTGCAAAATCAGGCTACTGAGGGAGCGTCATCACCACATGCTGAACGGATACTTCTCTGCTTCTTCCGCTACTGAATCTTCCGTTCAAACACAGGCTCTTTTATCGTCCCTGCCATCTCAAGCCTGACTGTTTTCTCATGCCTGCCGAGGTTCAGGCTCCCTGACACTTTGTCTTCCGGCATATCAAGGCTTCCCGTACCATGCCCGTGCAGGCTGCTGCCTGAAAAGTCGGCAGACCAGGAGCCCTTGCCCTGGGCAAGGGCAAAAGACAGGAGGACCCGCCCCAGATTTTCTTCCTCAGGCAGGGAAGACGTCTCAAGGGAAGCGTCAATAACCTGTTCCAGCTGGACACAGCGCAGCCCGTGTATATTCAGTACGCCTTCCCCGGACGCTGTCGCAAGACAGTCTTCCTTTGTCATCCCCTGGGATGAAGCCTGTATCCTCGCATCTATGCTGCCGTCCATGGCTGCCCTGCTTCTGGCAAGGCGCAAAAGGGAGGCAAGTGAAAAGTCTTCCAGGTTGACAGAACAGGCCCATGTCCTGTCGGCAATGCCGGCCGTCAGCATGGCATCCAGCCTGCCTTTTTCTCCCAGCCTTGCCGTGAGCGGAGCGATATGGATGCTCTCCCTTGTTCCGGATATGCCGCAGGATACGGACTCAAAGTCGATATCGTTATAGCGGACTCTGCCGGCTTCAAGGAACAGTTCCAGATTAAGGCCGCAGCCTGTCTCATCAGCATCCTTTTTCTTTGTGTTTATCTCTTTTCTGGAAGGCCTGACCTCGCAGGAAAAATCATCCAGGAGGCTGTTTAAATCAATAAAGTCAGAATGCCCGCGTGCGCTCAGCAGGCCGGAATCCGGGATGTAGCTCAGGCTGCCCCTGACTGACAGGCTTCCTGACTGGTATTCAAGAGAAGGCATCGTCCACTTCTTTTCATCCAGCAATATCCTGCCTTTCAGAACGCTGGCAGGCATTGAAAAGAAGATATCCCTCTGGGATCTGAGCTTTGCCTTGCTGTACAGTTCGATTTTTCCGTCAAAAAACACAGGCGAAAAGAGACTGCCTTTCCCCTGTACGGAACCATGTACGTCCTGCGTGCCCAAATGGCTGTTTTCCAGGACAAACGAGCCGTTTCTGCGGTCATACCCGCCGCTTCCTTCCAGGCTGACAGGCCCCAGGCTGTCCGCAAAGGGACCATACAGGAGTGTTGCTGTCACCTGCAGGCCGGACAGAGCCACTTTTGTCCCGGCCATGCGGACATCGCAGCGCACCGCAAGACTGGCCTCCTTGTATTCGCCAAGCAGGCTCTGCTTTGATGCCAGGAAATCACATTCTATGTTGTCTGCTCCGTCTTCTGTAAGGTTGTAGGCAGACAGGGTGATGTTCTTCAGACTGACATTGCTGCCGGCATCAGTAACAAAAAAAAGCGACCCGTCCCGGACCACAAGGCGCTCAATACGGAGCGGGGAAATGTCGCGGCTGGAAGAAGAATCCCCGGAAGAGTCTGCAGGACGGGACACGCTGTCCGGGGCTGCAGAAGCTGTTGTTTTCTGTTCTGCGCCAGCCTGCCCGATTGCCAGTGATTTAGGAGCAAGGAGGCCCCTGTATGCAAACACAGGTCCGTCCAGAAAGACTTCATTAAAAACAGGATTTCCAAAAAACAGGGAGCTGAGCCTGACCGTTGCCGTTCCTGACCTGACTGTGACTGAGCCTGAATTCTCTCCATCCCCGAAACGCAGTCCTGTAAAGCTGACAGTCAGGGGGAAAAGGGAAACTGTTTTGGCCCCGGAAAGGCGGAACGGCTGCCCTGCAACCACCAATGCGTCACTGCCTGCACGGACATATGCCTTCTCCAGAAGGAGAGGTGCCGCAAAATACAGCGCGCCTGCTGCCAGGACAAGGCAGCAGACAAGCCCCAGGACCGCAATTTTACAGGCTCTGACTGACGGCATGGTATCTGTGCCCGGAACAGGGGGCAGGGAATATATCCCTGCCCCCCTCTCTTCTTACAGATTGGCAGCGTACCAGTCGCCTGCAAGGCGCAGGCCGTCGCGGACGCTGAACTTGGGATCATAGCCCAGCAGCGTTTTGGCCTTGTCGATATTGGCAAGGCTGTGACGGACATCGCCGGCACGGAAATCGCGGTGCACAGATTCCGCAGAGGCAGCCTCAGGCTTGTGGCGGATCACCTCGCCCTTAATGAGCTCAAAAAGCTCATTAAGCGTCGTCCTCTGCCCGAAGGCCACATTATAGACCGAGTTGCGGGCCTCGTCCTTTGCAAAGCTGGCCAGGAGATTGGCCTGCACGACGTTGTCGATGTAGCAGAAATCCCTGCTGGTCTCGCCGTCGCCGTTTACATAGACTGTCTCATTGCGCAGCAGGCTGGCAAACCACTGGGGAATAACGGCAGCGTAGGCGCCAAAGGGATCCTGGCGCTGTCCGAACACGTTAAAGTAGCGCAGGCCTACCGTGGTAAAATTGTAGCAGCGGGCAAACACATCGGCATAGAGCTCGTCCACGTACTTGGTGACAGCATACGGGGAGAGGGGATGGCCTATATGGTCTTCCACCTTGGGCAGTTCCTGGGAGTCGCCATAGGTAGAGGAAGAGGCTGCATACACAAAGCTCTTCACGCCGGCATCACGGGCGGCAACCAGCATGTGCAGGTAGCCGGTGATATTGCAGCTGTTGGTGAGGATGGGGTCGTCGATGGAACGGGGCACAGAGCCAAGGGCTGCCTCATGCAGGACATGGTCCACGCCCTTGCAGGCCTCGTGGCAGGTGTCAAGGTCGCGGATGTCGCCCTTGATAAACTTAAAATTCTTCCAGGCTTCGGGACCGACCAGGGCCTCTACCATATCGAGGTTCTTCTGATATCCGGTCAGGAAGTTGTCCAGGCCGACGACCTTCTGTCCAAGCTTGAGCAGATGCTCAATCAGATTGGAGCCGATAAAGCCGGCACATCCGGTAACAAGCCAGGTGGACGGGCTCTGCTTCATGGCAGAGCATAATTCTTCATATGCGTTCATTAGTATATATCGCCCTGTTCGTCCTGTTTGCCCCGACGAAAAGAAGCGCCTCCTCGTT
>CAVJEZ010000013.1:9729-18917 GCA_963648625.1 Odoribacter splanchnicus | reverse complement strand
AAAGCAAAGGATTGTCAGCCTGGGGCGGCTCAGAGCTGAAAACATCGCAGGCAGCTCCAAAGAGCTGTCCGTTTTGCAGGGCATCATACAAGGCATTCTCGTCAACAACATCGCCCCTAGAGCAGTTGACAAGGACGGCCGATGGCTTGCAGAGGGCAAGCTCTTCCTTCCCTATAATATGCCTGGTCTGCGCAGTCAGGGGCAGGCAGACGCAGAGGAAGTCGGCTGTTCCCACAAGCTCCCTCAGATTGTCATGCACATAAACCGTATCATCGCTCCCCTTTGCCAGTGACCTGGACCAGGCATGGACCTTCATCCCGAAGCCAAGCCTTCCGATTTCAGCAATGCGCCTTCCTATGCTGCCATAGCCGGCAATGCCCAGTACCTTTCCGGAAAGCTCTATGCCGCGCTGGGACGGCGCAGTTCGCACTGCACAGCCTGAGCGTATGGCATCCATGCCAGGCACTAGCTTTCTGGCAAGGGCCAGCATATGGGCAAAATACAGTTCAGCCACAGACTGCGCCCCTTCGCCCGGGACATTAACGACAGTTATGCCGAGCCTCTGCGCAGCCTCAAGGTCGATATTGTCAACACCCGTGCCATGGGACCCGATGACAGACAGGGACGATGACTCAAGCTGTTCCCTGCCTATCCTTTTGGTGCGTACAATCACGCCGTCGCAGGAAGCCCAGTCCGCAATTTCAGGGCTGTTCCAGTCAGTAACGTCGGCCTCGGCCCGCAAAAGAGCCATGGCGTCTGCATGAATCGGTTCAAGTACGGCAATGCGCATGAAAGTTCCCCCTAACCGCTTTTCTCTTTTCCCTTTCCAGTTCCCATGCCAGGCAAGGGACGGATACCAGCTTCTTGTGCTCGCCTGACAGACAAACAAAAGCCTCCGCTTCAGGACTGAAGAGGAGGCCTTGTTTTTTTACGTTCAGGAATCAGGACTTACTTGGGCAGCACGGCGCCCTGGTACTTCTTGGTCATGAATTCCTTGATGGCGTCGCTCTTCAGCACATCGCACAGCGTCTTGAGCTCGGGACGGTTTTCGTCACCGGCACGAACGGCAATGACATTGGCGAAGGTATTGGCAGCCTCGGAATCGGCAGCTTCCAGAGCCAGGGCATCCTTGGCCTTCAGGCCGCCAAGCAGGGCGTAGTTGCCATTGATGATGGCCACTTCCACATCGGGAAGGGAGCGGGCCAGCTGGGGAGCTTCCAGCTCTTCAATCTTGAGGCCGCGGGGATTTTCCACGATGTCAAGACGGGTGGACTTGAGGCTCGGGTTCTTGAGCTTGATCAGGCCCTGGTCCTGCAAAAGGAGCAGTGCGCGGGCTTCGTTGGTGGTGTCATTGGGCACAGACACAATGGATCCCTTGCCCAGCTTCTTGAGGTCCTTGCAACGGCCGGCATAAATGCCGAAGGGCTCGTAGTGGATGAAAGCCATGGCATGCAGCTTGGTGCCCTTCTGGGCATTAAAGTCGTCCATGTAGGGCTTGTGCTGGAAGTAGTTGGCATCCAGCTCGCCGCCGTCCAGGGCAACGTTGGGCTGCACGTAGTCGGCATATTCCACGATTTCAAGATTGATGCCCTTTTCCTTCAGGATAGGGGCGGCAGCCTTGAGGATTTCGGCATGGGGCGTCGGGGAGGCGCCGACACGGATTGTTTTGGCAGCCTGGCTGGATGCAGCTGAGCCAAGGACAAGGCCGCAGGCCACCAGCGTGGCACAAAGCAGAGAAGAAAGACGCATAATTGACCTCATAGGACCGGTACTGGCACGGTCGCTGCCCTGCGGCAAAGCAGGGAAATGATAAAAAAATGTCAGGCAGATGCGGCGCCAAAGGCGTCACATGCTGCGCTTGTCAGAACGATGGGTAGCCCAGTCGCCAAAACTCTGCAAGACCTGCACGATGACAATGAGCAGAATGACTGTGGCAAACATCATCTCGTTCTGATAGCGGTTATAGCCGTACATGATGGCCAGCTTGCCAAGACCGCCGCCGCCTACGGCGCCGGACATGGCAGAGTAGCCAAGGATGGTTGTTGCAGCTATGGAAGAGCCGTTGATGAGGGAAGGCATGGCCTCGGGAATATAAACCTTGTAGAGGATCTGCCAGGTGCTGGCTCCCATGGACAGGGCAGCCTCAATAACGCCCCTGTCCACTTCAAGGAGCGACTGCTCGATGAGCCTGGCCACAAAGGGCGCTGCGGCAATGACCAGCGGCACAACCGTGGCGTTGTTCCCTATGGTTGTCCCCACAAGCCAGCGGGTAAAGGGAATAACGGCAATCATAAGGATAAGGAAGGGAAAGGAACGGGTCAGGTTCACAATCACATCCAGAACGCGGTAGATGACAGGATGCGGCGCCAGGCCGTTTGCCCTGGTCACAACCAGCACCAGGGCCATCATCATGCCGAAAACATAGGCAAAAAAGGTGGAAGCCAGCGTCATGTACAGCGTGTCCACCGTGCCTTCCCACAAAAGCGCTATCAGGGCTTCGTTAAACACGGGCTGCTTCCTCCTTTTTGAATTCGTCTTTTTTGTACTCTTCTATAAAGATGAGATTTTCAGCGCAGTACGAGAGCACCTTCTTTCTGGCCCCCTCGTCCTCGGGCAGCTGCAGTATCATCTGCCCGAAGGCCTTGCCGCCGATGTCGCGGGTGGAGGCGTACATGACGTTGAGGGGCTGGCCCGAGGCCAGGACCATATTGGAAAGAACCGGCTCGTAGCTGGACTGGCCGTCAAATATAAGCCTGTACAGGCTGCCGGCCGTCATCTTGTCCGGATGCAGGGCTTCCGGGACAACAAGGCGCCTGGCTATGTCGGTACGCGGATGGAAGAAGACCTCGTTGACAGTGCCGGTTTCGGCAATGACGCCCTTGCTGATAATGGCCACCTTGTGGCAGAGCTTTTCGATAACGTCCATTTCATGGGTAATGATCACGGCCGTGATGCCCATGGTCTGGTTGATGGTGCGCAAGAGGGCCAGGATGGAATCCGTGGTCTCGGGATCAAGGGCAGAGGTTGCCTCGTCGCACAAAAGAACCTTGGGATTGGTGGCAAGGGTACGGGCAATGGCCACTCTCTGCTTCTGGCCGCCTGAAAGCTGCACAGGATAGGATCCGGCGTACTTGTCCAGGCCGACCAGCTCAAGCATCTCCATGCTGCGCTCCCTGGCCTTTTTGCGGCTGACGCCGGCAAGCTCCAGGGGGAAGCACACGTTGTCCAGCGCCGTTCTCTGCATAAGCAGGTTGAACTGCTGGAAGATCATGCCCATGGAGCGGCGCATGATATTGAGCTCGCTGCTTTTGAGGGCACCCATGTCGCGCCCTTCAAAGAGCACCTTGCCCTCTGTCGGCGGCTCAAGCATGTTGATGCAACGCACAAGCGTGCTCTTGCCTGCGCCGCTGCGGCCGATAATGCCGTAAATCTCCCCTTTTTCAATGGTGAGATTGATATCCTTCAAAACCCTGATCCGGGCTGACCCGATGGTAAAGGTCTTGCCAAGTCCCTGCAGCTCAAGTACAGGCGGCTCGCCCTTTCTCTCAAGTTTCGTCTTCTCTTCAGCCATAATGCCATGCACGGGGGCGCTGCCGCTCCCGTACTCCCTCCTTAATAGTGCGCCTGGACGTATCTGCCCCAAGCAGGCCGCAGAGAAGATCCGCAAATTTCCCGGGGCATCTTCTGCCCGGATACGGACAAAAGTCCCGCACCATACTCTCAATACCTGTCAGGCAGTCATTTCCCTAGCACAACAGACAGCCATTCTCAAGCGCCTGGCAGGGAATTGCCTGCGGCCCCCGTGGCCCCCGGCTCCTGCCTTGACAGCATGTGCCATAAAAACGAAAAGAACAGCAGAGGGCTGAAAAGCCCTTAAAACAGGAGCATCCGTCCCACGGCACCAAAAGGAAGAAACAATGACACCATCCCAGCGCCACAATCCCATGACCCTCAATGCCATGATAACAACCCCCCACTATCTGGCAAGCCAGGCAGGCCTGCACATCCTGCGCAGCGGAGGCAATGCCATAGAGGCAGCCATCGCGGCAGCCTCAGTGCTCACCGTGGTCTATCCGCAGATGTGCACGCTGGGAGGAGACTGCTTTATGCTCATCCACAATGCCGCCACAGGCGAGACGCGCGGGCTTAATGCCTCAGGCAGGGCAGGACGCAAGGTTAAGCGCTCAGTCTATCAGGGCATGACGGCCATACCGTCCCGCGGCCCCCTGGCCGCCATCACAGTCCCCGGCGTTGTCTCAGGCTGGGAAAAAGCCTTCAATTATTCAAAAAAGGCCATGCACGGCAGCTTTTCCTGGTGCTCCCTGCTGGAGGAAGCCACAGAGCTCTGCCGCGGCATTCCTGTTTCAGCCAGCCTGGCCGGTTGGCTTGAGCGCGATACGGACGAGGCTGACAGGGAACAGGCCTGCCTGCAGCGCTTCCCCGAATTTGCCAGGACCTTCCTGCACAACGGGCGCCCGTACCGGTGCGGCGAAATCCTGGCACAGCCTGACCTGCGCAAAACCATGGTGCAGCTTGCCGAGCGCGGTCCCAGGGACTTTTACGAGGGCCTGACCGCAAGGCAGATATTGGACGGCCTGTCAGAGGCCGGCGGACTGCTCACGGGCAAGGACTTCAAAAAGCACAGCGCAGACTGGGTTGAGCCCATAAGCGCTGACTACCGCGGGCTTACGGCCTGCAACCTGCCGCCCAACACGCAGGGCGCCGCCTCCCTTGAAATCCTGGCCATGCTGAACACAACAAGCTGCAAAAAGATTGCCGAAGGAAGCGCCGACTACTATCACTTTATGACAGAGGCAACCAAGCTGGCCTTTGCGGACAGGGACCGCTTTGTGAGCGATCCGGACTTTGTCAAAATCCCCCTGAAAAAAATGCTCTCAAAAAAGCACGCCAAGAAAGCCGCTGCCTCAATAGACATGGAAAGGGCGCAGTCCTTTGCATCCCTGCTCTGCCCCAAGGGAGACACCATATGGCTTGGCGTTGTCGATGCAGAAGGCAATGCCGTCTCGCTTATCCAGAGCATCTACATGGACTTTGGCTCGGGCATCATCCCCAGGGGCACAGGCGTCCTGCTGCAGAACAGGGGCTGCTTCTTCTCCCTTGATCCTGATCACGTCAATACGCTTGAGCCTGGCAAGCGCACCATGCACACGCTCAATCCGCCCATGATCCTGAAGGACGGGCATCCCGTACTTGTCTACGGCACCATGGGCGGGGAAGGACAGCCGCAGACGCAGGCAGCCCTGGTCACCCGCATCCTGGACTATAAGATGACGCCTCAGGAAGCCGTTGATGCGCCGCGCTGGCTCTACGGCCGCGCCTGGGGTGCAGAGAGCAACAGCCTGAAGCTTGAGGGGCGCATCCCGGAGGATGTCTGCAAGGAGCTTGAAAGGCGCGGCCATGCAGTGGAGCGCGTGGATGACTACACCGATCTCATGGGCCATGCCGGAGCCATCCTTATAGACAGAAAGCCAGAGGGCGCGCCGGAGCATGTACGGCACATCCTGCGCGGCGCAGCCGACCCCAGGGGCGACGGGCTTGCCTGCGGCTGCTAAAGCCAGGAAAGGTCAGGGACAGGTACAAGGCAGCCCTGCTCCCTTGACGTTCACAGACAGGATACTACCTTAAAGAGAAAGAGGTGCACATGCTGCCCCAAATCATCTGACGGAGGAATCTGTTATGGAATTCAACAGTCTTGCAAGCCAGCGCTATTCCTGCAAAAAGTATGACGGCAAACCCGTTGCCGAGGAAAGCCTTAAGAGCATTCTGGAAGCGGGACGCCTTGCGCCCACTGCCAAAAACCTGCAGGAGCAGAAAATCTACGTCGTCCGTTCCGAGGAAGGACTGGCCAAAATAGACAAAATCACGCCCTGCCGCTACGGCGCAGCCACCGTGCTGGTAGTCGCCTTCGACAAGACAAACGTCTTCACCTATCCTGGCGGCAAAAGGGACAGCGGCATAGAGGATGCAAGCATTGTGGCAACCCATATGATGCTGGCAGCCTGCGACGCCGGCGTGGACAGCTGCTGGGTCAACAACTTTGATCCGGACAAGGCCCATGAAATACTGGGACTTCCGGAGAATGAGGAAGTGCTCATGCTCCTGGATCTGGGCTATGCCGCAGAAGGAACAGGCCCCCTGCCCAATCATGGCAAGCGCAAGGACCTGGCAGAGACTGTCAGCTACATGTAACAGGCCGTCCCTGTTCACGAACAGAAAGAACAAGGCTGTCCTGATATGCACAAAGACATATCGGGACAGCCTTTTTTCACGTCCTGCGGAAAGCTGTGCATGCCGCAGTCAGGCAGATTTGCTACATGGCTTCGCAGACAGCCTTGCCAAAGGCTGAGCAGGCCACTTCGGTTGCGCCTTCCATCTGGCGGGCCAGGTCGTAGGTTACGGTCTTTCTGGCCACGGCGCCGGCAATGCCTGAACGCACCAGGTCCCCTGCTTCCTTCCAGCCAAGGAAGTCCAGCATCAGGGCGCCGCTCAGCATCATGGAGCCGGGATTAATCTTGTCCAGGCCGGTATACTTGGGAGCCGTGCCGTGCGTGGCTTCAAAAATGGCGTAGCCGTCGCCCACGTTGGATCCGGGAGCCATGCCAAGGCCGCCTACCTGGGCAGCCAGTGCGTCGGACATATAGTCGCCGTTGAGATTGGGCATGGCCAGCACGCTGTACTCGCGGGGACGCAGCAGGATCTGCTGGAACATGGCATCGGTGATGCGGTCCTTGATGACGATTTTGCCCTCGGGCACGGTGCCGCCGTTCTTGTACACCTCTTCCTCGGTAATCGTCACATCGCCAAATTCCTCGGCAGCGCACTCATAGCCCCAGCGCCTGAAGCCGCCTTCCGTAAATTTCATGATGTTGCCCTTGTGGACCAGCGTCACATTGGGCAGCTTGTGGTCAATGGCGTACTGGATGGCCATGCGCACCAGGCGCTTGGAGCCGGTCTCGCTTATGGGCTTGATGCCGATGGCAGTGTCCTTGCGCAGCTCGCGGCCTGTCAGCTCCTCTATCAGGGCAATGACTTTTGAGCATTCCTCTGTGCCCTTGTCCCACTCGATGCCGGCATAGAGGTCCTCGGTATTCTCGCGGAAAATAACCATGTTGACGGCATCAGGATCCTTGACCGGGCTGGGCACGCCGGGGATATGGCTGCAGGGACGGATGCAGGCATAGAGGTCAAAGAGCCTGCGCAAAAGGACGTTCACGCTGCGGAAGCCCTTGCCTACGGGCGTGCTCAGGGGGCCTTTCAGGGCCACGCGGTACTTGGTGATGGCCTCCATGGTCTCATCGGGCACAAACTCGCCAGTCTCCTTCCAGCAGTTCTCGCCGGCCCTGACAGGAAGCCAGCTGATCTGGCGCTTGCCGCCGTAAGCCTTGGCAACAGCCGTCTCAAAGACAGGCCTGGATGCATTCCAGATATCGGGACCGACGCCGTCACCGGCAATGACGGGAATAATAGGATCGTCGGGAACAAGCAGAGTGCCTTGTTCGGAAAGAGTAATTCCGGTACCCATGTACATTATCTCCTGGGGGAAATGGCTGAATAGATTTACAAAATGCCCGTTCTGTCCGGCAGATGCAGAAAGCAGGATCCCTAAGCAGGGAAAAAACCTGTCAGAATCACCGAAAGACGCATGTGGCAAGAATACGTTTGCTTTGCTGAAAAAACAAGACGCGCATCAGGGGCAGATCACACAGGCCGGGGCACAGGGTAAGGAGTACGCTGCAGCCTCATGGCGCCCGCAAAATGCCGTCAGCCGGCCTGGCCTCATTGCTTAACAAGGTGCATTTTCCTGGCACAGAAGGAATAAAAGCGTACCACAAATCCTGTCAGCACGGCAGAGAGAACGGTTCCCTCGCGGATGCCGATGACAGTCCCGAGAAAGACGAAGCTCAAAAGCGCCGCCGTAGCGACCATGGAACAGTCAGTGATGACCTTGACAGAGCCGAAGCTGTGATGCGTGCGGTAGGCAATGGCCAGGACAAGCCCTTCCCCGGGCATAACAGTGACATTGCTGACCACCTGGATAAAGATGCCCAGGGCCAGGGTGCAGATGCCTGCCAGGAGGAAAATAAAACGCCCTGTATACTGCAGTGCCAGGATGCCGTCCGTGCAAAACAGCCAGAAGTCAATGGCTGCACTGAAGACAAGCATGGGCAGAAGCTGCAGGAAGTGTTTGTAGCGGAAGTTCGGGCCAAGAATAAATTTCTGTGCAATGACAAAAAAGGTGTTGATGATGGCCGTATAGCCGCCCACGCTTAAGGGAAGAATGCCGTCGCACACAAGCGGAATGCTGGTGATGGGCGTAGTGCCCAGGCTGGCATTGGTCACAATGGCTATGCCAAGGGCCGAGGTACACATCCCGATGCAGAAAAACAAACAGCGCACAGCAAACAGTATTTGTTTCATCGTGAAAAAACCGAAAAAAAAGGACCCCGCCGCCTTTATAGGGGACAGGGTCCTGAATAAAAGGTGTTCTGCTTTTAGAAGCCTATGCGCAGGCCGACCATAACTTCGTGGTTGTAGGGACGGATGCCAATGCTCTGGCCGTAGCTCTTGACTTCGGTGTAGCCGAGGTCAAGGTAGCGGTAGCCGGCATCAATAGCCATGTTTTCATTGATGCTGTAGGCAACACCGGCGCCAACCTGCCAGGCAAAGTTGGTGGTACGGTCATCGACGGAGCCAGACCTTTCAAAGTAGTTGTCATACATGTCAACGCCCATGTAGTTGAAGGCCAGGCCGATACCGGCGCCGACATAGGGAGTAAAGTCGGAGCTGTTGTGGAAATCATAGTAGACGTTGGCCAGCAGGGTGGTGCTGTTGGTGGTCAGCTTGGTCCTGCCAAAGGGACCGTCTTCAGAGTTTTCGCTGTTGCCGCGCAGGGCAAGTTCCAGCTCAGCACGGATCGGAATCATGTGCTGAAACCAGAAGTCATAGCCGGCAGCAATGGCGCCACCCAGGGTAAACTGGCTGTAGTTGTCAAGGCCATGTCCGGCAAGGTCACCGGAACGTTCCACAGTACCCGTGTTCTGGACGGTCATCATGAACTTGGGAGTCAGGTAGAAGCCCTGAGCTGCGGAAGCGATGCTGGGAGCAATAAGGCTCAGAGCCAGCACCAGAGAAGCGATAAGACGTTTCATAAAATAACTCCTTAAATT
>CAVJEZ010000013.1:2312-8886 GCA_963648625.1 Odoribacter splanchnicus | reverse complement strand
CGCCTGTCCTGCGCGAGGGGCTGCACGTAGATCCCCTGAACATCTACTCCAAATTTGTCATCGACGGCACGGGCCATGACAGCGAGATATGCCGCGTTGTGGCACGCAAAAACGGCATACAGCTTGACACGCCTACAGGCGGCGTCATAGGCGAGCGTTCCCTTGACGTGACAGAGGGCGAGTCCCAGGTTGTCGAAGGAACAAAGGAAATCTATCCCGGCCTCTATGTCTGCGGAATGGCCTCCTCTGCCGTTTCCGGCACGCCGCGCATGGGCCCCATCTTCGGCGGCATGCTGATGAGCGGCAAAAAAGTGGCCGACATGATTATTGCCAGGCTCAAATAGCCTTCTGCCATCAGTACCAGCATCTCAGGGCAGCCGTACAAAAATGCGGCTGCCTTTTCTTTTCCCCAAAATCCCCGGGCAGCACGCGAAAGCCTTTGCAGAATCCCGGGACACAGTGCCGAACATGCCTGAATAATGGCGGATCTGCCATTATTGAAAAATTTCACAATATAGGCTACCTCAAAGGAAACAGGCATTGACAGCGCCGGAAAAGGCGCCCTGACTGACACAAGCACATTACTGAAATCCCCGGCTTAGCAGCCCAACCCTGAACCATCTCTAGGAGAAAATATGTTTGACACTGTCGTGCTCGGCAGAAGCTGTTCCAAAAAAGACTACAGCGTTCTGGCACCCAAGCTGCGCATGCAGCTGTTTGAGGCTCAAAGGGCCTGCCGCGAACACAAAATTCCCATGCTCATTCTTGTCAACGGCGTTGACGGTTCAGGGCGCGGAAAAATCATGAACCTTCTGTCCGACTGGATGGACGGAAAGTTCCTGCGCAACTTCGTTTTCTGGAATGAGACAGACGAACAGCGCGAGCACCCCCTTGAGTGGCGCTTCTGGCAGTGCCTGCCCGGCAAGGGCGACATGCATGTCTTTTTTGACGGCTGGTATGGCGGCTTCATGCGCCAGCGCTGCACCGGCGAGCTGTCAGAGCAGGAATTCAACAACCGCATGAACCAGTTCAAGGGGCTTGAGGAAAGCCTCGCCATGTCCGGCATGGCCATTGTGAAAATCTGGCTGCACCTGGACAAGAAGACCCATGACGCCTACCTGAAGGAACGCAAGGAAAACAAGGTGCAGACCCTGTTTACCACCTATGACCAGAAGGCCGTGGGCAAATACAAGGAACTGGTGCAGGTGGCAGGCGACGCCATTACCATGACGGACCGCACCTATGCGCCCTGGCACATCATTGATGCGGCCGACACAAACTACCGCAACCTCTCCGTGGCCAGCGTCATCATCAAGGCTGCCAATACAGCCCTGCGCATCCAGAACGCCAGGGAAATAGGCCTCAAGGAAGCCCTGGCAAAGGATCCTTCCCTGGCCGCCTTCCTGGCTAAGCCTGGCGATCCGCTGGCGCTGGTGCTGCCCGAGCAGGAAACGGAAATCAAAAAGGACGAGCCCCTGGTCGTCCTCCCGGACTCTGTCGAACAGGAAGCCCTGGTTGCACAAAACGAAGCCGGCTCCAAGGATGCCTCAGCCAAGACGCAGGAAGAAAGCCCCCTGCGCAAGGCCTATGCCCGCGGCATTCCGCTGACAAGCCTTGAAGTCATGGATCTCACGCCTACCATCGATCCGGCTGAATACAAAAAGCAGCTCAAGGCCCTGCAGAATGAAATCCACCAGCTGACCTTCCAGACCTACAAGCGCAACATTTCCAGCACGCTCATATTTGAGGGCATGGACGCCGCCGGCAAGGGCGGCACCATACGCCGCCTCATGGCCGGCGTTGACTGCCGTACCGCACGCGTTATTCCCATCAGCTCTCCCACCGACGAGGAACTGGCCCACCATTACCTGTGGCGCTTCTGGCGCCATATCCCCAGATACGGGCAGATCACCATCTATGACCGCTCCTGGTACGGCCGCGTGCTGGTGGAACGCGTGGAAGAACTGACTTCCCCCACGGACTGGCGCCGCGCCTATGAGGAAATCAACCACTTTGAGCGCTCGCTGACCAAGAACAACAACATCCTGCTCAAGTTCTGGCTGCAGATTTCCCCTGAGGAAGAGCTGCGCCGCTTCAAGGAACGTGAAAACACGCCCTGGAAGAACTACAAGATTACAGAGGACGACTGGCGCAACAGGGCCAAGTGGGACCAGTACCTGGTCGCTGCTGACGAGATGTTCCAGCGCACCAACACCTCCTACGCCCCCTGGCTCCTCATCTCTGCCGAAGACAAGAAATATGCCCGCATTGCCGTGCTGACAAAATGGCGTGATGCCATGAAAAAGGCACTTGGCATGTCATAGGCCGTCCGCACGTCTGCGCAAAAAAGAAAGGCCGGGGACAGGATCAAATCCTTCCCCGGCTCTAATTTTGTTATGCGCCCCATGCAGGGGCTTTATGTTCAAAAGCGATTTCTATTCGCCCATCCACTTCTTGACCACGGCAGCATACTTGCCATTGGCCTGGATCCTCTTGAGGCCGTCATTGAGAAGGGCACACAGTTCCTTGTCCTTCTTGTTCATCAGGATGGCGAGATCCTCAGCCTCAGCAGTCTTGAAAACCACATGCATGCTGTCGCTGAAGCCCTTTTTCACATTGGCATAATAGCCTGCCACGCTGTCATCGGCGATAACGGCGTCAAGGCGTCCGCTCTTGAGCTCTTCCATGGCCAGGCCGATATCATCGTATTCCTTCAGTTCGCAGCCGGGCTTGGCCTTCTCGATAACAAAGATGCCGGTGGTGCCGATCTGGCCACCAACCTTGAGGCCCTTGAGGTCAGCCAGGCTCTTGATGGTCTTGCCCTTGGGCATAACCACGGCCTGGGCCATCTTGTAGTACGGATCAGTGAACAGGAAGGCCTTCTTGCGCTCTTCAGTGACGGTCACGGTAGAGGCAACAATGTCAAATTTGCCGGCGGCAACAGAAGTGAAGATGCCGTCCCAGGCAATGTTGGTCTGCTCAATCTTGATGCCGAGCTCTTCACTGAGCGCAGCCAGCAGATCGGTGGTGAAGCCGGTGGGCTGTTTGTTGTCATCCAGGAATTCCATGGGAGGATATTCGCAGGCAGTGGCGCACTTAATCACTTTCTTGGTATCGGCATGGGCAGTGCCCAGGCCCAGGACAAGCATAAGGGCAGCCAGAATAAATACACGGCGCATCATACGACAGACTCCGTTTTGGCTTGGGGATGTAACAACTGGCAATATATCTGCCAGGGCCTGGCAGGGAAGTCCCCGTTCTTCCATGCAGTCTCCCTGGCTACAATTAGACTGAAAGGCTGTATACCATTTTCCTGAAAATAGGGAAACTGCTTCCCAGCCGTTTCAGGCAGGGCACCTTGCATCCGCCTTGTGTCCGGCTTGTGACAGCAAAAAGGCAGGGAACAGAACAAATCCGTCCCCTGCCTTTTGTGTTTTGGAACCAGGCCCGGTCTTGGGCCTTTTGTCAGGCTATTCGCCCATCCACTTCTTCACCAGTTCATCGTACTTGCCATTGGCCTTCACGCGCTTCAGGCCTTCATTGACCAGGGCGCAGAGCTCGGTGTTGTTCTTGTTGAACAAAAAGGCGAGCTGCTCGGTCTCCTTGGTCTTCAGGGCAACATGCATGGAATTCTCGAAGCCCTTCTTCACGTTGGCATAGTAGGTGGCCACGTTGTCATCGCAGACAACGGCGTCAATGCGGCCGTTTTTCAGCTCTTCCATGGCCAGGCCCACATCCTCGTATTCCTTGATCTGGGCGCCGACATTGGCCTTTTCCATGACAAAGATGCCGGTGGTGCCAATCTGGCCGCCCACCTTGAGGCCCATCAGGTCAGCAAGGCTCTTGATGTTCTTGCCCTTGGGCATAACCACGGCCTGCACCACGTTGTACTGGGGATCGCTGAAGAGGTACATCTTCTTGCGTTCGTCGGTAATGGTCACGGAAGAGGCAACCATATCAAACTTTCCGGCGGCAACGGAGGAGAAGATGCCGTCCCAGGCAATGTTGGTCTGCTCGAATTTGACACCCAGCTCTTCGCCCATGGCAGCAAGAAGATCCGTGGTAAAGCCCATGGGCTTTTTGTCATCGCTCAGAAATTCCATGGGAGGCCAGTTGCAGTCACTGGCGACCCTGATAACCTTTTTGGTATCAGCGTGTGCTGTGCCAAAACCTATGACCAGCATGAGAGCGGCCAGAAGAAATACACGGCGCATCATAAGTTAGCTCCTACATTAGAAAGGGGACTGGACATGGAACACAGTCACGCAACCTCAAGGCATAAGGACAGGCTCTTGCAGATGCGAGCTTGATGGGGGAAAAAAACAAATCCGGCAACCAGTCCCCATACCGGGCTGCCGGACAGTGTCTGCATTATCTACTACATGAGCCATAAGACGGCAAGTGCCGCCCAAAGCCATGAAAAGGCCGGCTTACGCCTTCTTGTTCAGCCCCTGCCCGGGATGCAGGATGCCGGTGACAAGGCCCAGCATATTGCCCACATTGGCGGCATCAGCCGGAATGATCATGGTGTTGTTTTCCCTGGCCAGGCGGCCGAATTCTGAAATATAGGTCTCAGCCAGCCTGAGCTGGGCTGCAGCAAGGGCATCGCCGTTCAGCTGCTGCTTGATGAGGTCCAGACCTTCGGCTGTTGCCTGGGCTACCTTCAGAATCTGGGCAGCCTCGCCTTCGGCCTTGTTGATCTGGGCCATCTTGTCGCCTTCCGAGAGGGCAATGGCAGAGGCGCGCTCGCCTTCTGCTATATTAATCTTGCTCTGCTTTTCGCCTTCGGACTGCAAAATCACGGCTCTCTTTTCACGCTCTGCCTTCACCTGGCGCTCCATGGCCTCCATGATGCTGGAAGGCGGCGTGAGGTCGCGGATTTCATAGCGCAGAATCTTGACGCCCCAGGTTGTCGTGGCGGCATTGAGATCCGTGCAGACTTCCCTGTTGATATGCTCCCTGCTCTCAAAGGTCTTGTCCAGGGGCATACGGCCTATGCTCGACCTGAGGGAGGTCTGGGCCAGCTGGACAGCACCCTGCACATAGTCGGAGATGCCGTAGGCCGATTTCTGCGCATCCACGACCTGCATGTAGATGACGCCGTCGATGGAAACGGACACGTTGTCCGAGGTGATGCAGGTCTGTGCCGGCACGTCAAGCACAGTCTCCTTCAGGGAGCGGACATAGGCCTTCTTCTCGATAAGTGGAATGATAATGTGGAAGCCGGCAAGAAGCGTTGAATGGTACTTGCCAAGCCTTTCCACAATAACGGCAGTCTGGTTGGGCACAATGATTATGCCCTTGATGCAGAGCAAAATGACCAGCAAAGCAAACAACACCACTGTGCTGTAATCAAGCATGTAAGAAACCTCCATGTCTGTACCGTCCTTTCAGTTTTCGGTCTGTCCTGTAAATCCCTGCAAATATGTTTGTTTTCAGCTGCGGCGCACATGCAGCAGGAGGGCGTCCTCCTGGTCGGCAGAAGCCACCACGACATTCTCGCCCTCTTCCAGGGCTTCCTCGGCCACAGCCCGCCAGTAGCTGCCAAGGACAAATACCTGGCCCTCATGCCCGGGGCGGATGGCAGTGCTGACAACGCCGTCCTGCCCTGCCAGGGGAGAGGCTTCCTGCCGCTCCTGCCTGGACTGGCCAGAAAAGATGCCGCCCAGCTTCCTGCGCAGCACGGCAAGCGACAACAGGCAGACAGCCGTTGCTGCCAGTATCTGCCAGGTCAGAGGACAGTCCAGCAGGGCAGCAATCCAGCCGGCCAGGCAGCCCAGTCCGAAGAAAAGAAAGACGCCTACGGGTGCCAGGGCTTCCAGTCCGAACATGATCATGCCGCCGGCGAACCAGAGAACAGGGGCTGTCAACATCATTTGCTCCAGGGTAGTTTTTGGTAGTTTTGGGTAGTTTCTGTCTCCCGGTCTTGTGCAGAGGAAGACGGGGGAAACGGCATCTTGTTTTTCGTCTCTGAACTGTACCAGCTGTACAGCGGCCTTGCCAGACCAGGCTCCGTGAAAGAGCACGGTGTGCATACTATCTGTTACCAGCTTTCCTTTCAAGCTCCGAAAATCATGCCTTCCGGCCCTGTTCATTTTGCTTGACAGGACAATATGCCCCTCTATACTCACATTCTGCACAAGGTGCGTGCCGTGAACGCACGCAGGGAAGCCGGTGAAACTCCGGCACGGACCCGCCGCCGTAACCGGATACAAGGCCGGCACCAAGTCACTGTTCCTGAAAGGAATGGGAAGACGCTGGCCAAGGCAGGAAGCCGGAAGTCGGAAGACCGACCTGTGTTTTTCCATATTGCCGCACCCACGGGTTATTGGGACGCTGCCTTCTTTCAGACCAGCCGTCTTCGGCTGGCGCTGTGGTCTTGTCTTTTGCCCTGTCCATATGCGCCGGCCTCCTGTTGGTGCCTCATGTCATTCCTTTTTACCGGAGTTTTCCATGAGACATCTCTCAAGCCTCCTCATCACACTCTTTTTCTTTGCCTTTGCCGCACTGGCCAATGCGGCAACCCCGTCAGGCATAGTCCTGGTTGCCTTCGGGACCAGCATGGAATCCGCAA
>CAVJEZ010000013.1:0-1414 GCA_963648625.1 Odoribacter splanchnicus | reverse complement strand
GAGATCCCGAACTCATTACAGTCAAGGCTGTCCGCCTTATCAAAAGCTGTGACGTCATTTTCACCGTCATTTCCTCGCACGCAGATGCCTCCACATCTGAAACGCTGGTGCGCTCCTATGAGCCCAAAGGACGCATTGAGCGCCTTGTCTTCACCATGTCGCGCATACAGTCGGAAAGGGAAGAGCAGGTCAGGCGCAATGCCGGCTGCATCATCGAGGAACTTAAAAAAGGGCATGACTGCGCCTTTGCCACCCTGGGCGACACGCTTTCCTACTCCACATTCGGCTACATTATGCCCCATGTGCAAAAGGCCCTTCCTGACGTCCGCATCGAAATCATCCCGGGCGTCACCTCCTGGAGCACCCTGGCCGCAAGGGCCGGCAAGGTGCTTGTGGAAAACAGGGAATGCCTGCGCGTCATCCCGTCCTTTACAAAGGATGCTGCTGCGAACCTTGCTTTCGAGCCGGACACGGCCACCATCCTGCTCAAGACATACAAAAGCCGTTCTGCCCTGACAGCCAGGCTGCGCCAGGAAGATGTTGACGTCATATATGGGGAAAACCTTACCCAGCCTGACGAATTTATAACCAGCAGCCTGGACGAAATCGACGCCAGAAAAGAAAACTACCTTTCCCTCATGCTGGTACGCAAAAGGAAGGGATCCCAAAGGTAGCCTTGTAATACGACACAGCGCAGTCAGGCATTCTCCTCCATGGAACAGACAGCAGAAGCAACAAAAACGCAGGAACACACAAGACCTGCAGGGCATAAAAAACGCCGCGCGCCGCTTTGGAAGCAGCCCAAGTGGTGCCTCTTTTTCGTATTATCCCTGCTTGTCTCAGTGTATCTTGTTGTCATCATGCCCCAGCCGCAGATGATGAAAAAAGGCATGGGCCGGCAGGCTCAGGCACAGCAGGAGCAGGCCATGCCCCTGCCAGGGCAGAAGGCCCCTCAGGCACTGGAAAGCCGGCAGGCTGAGGCAGGAAGCCCTGCACAAGAAAGCAGTCCTGACAAAACCGGCCAGGCTGGCAAAACCGGCAAAAAGCCAGGGCACGCCAAAAAACATGCAGGCATGGAGCAGGCATCCGCACTGGACAAGATACTGTACCGCATTCATGTCTTTGGCAGGCTCTTTTTCTTCGTCGGGCTTGGCGCCCTTCTTGGCGCCGTAGTTGACGGCCGCGGCTGGTACCGCTTTTTTGCCGGATCGCTTGGAAGGCTTGCCAGGATGGCCAGGATGCCTGCCATTGTCAGCATGGCGGCCCCTGTAGCCCTGACCTCGGCACCGGCTGCAGACAGCATGCTTGTGGCAAGCCACAACAAGGGCGAGCTCTCCTCCGCCACGCTTGTGGCAGGCGGCATGCTCAACAGCTTCCTGGCCCACTTCTCGCATACAATGCGCATCTTCTATCC
>CAVJEZ010000012.1:17154-19555 GCA_963648625.1 Odoribacter splanchnicus | reverse complement strand
TATATAGACAAAACTGCTTTTATCAATGAGTTTTTGTCAGGTAATATTGCAAAAGTATCACTTATTACCAGACCCAGACGCTTTGGGAAGAGCCTTTTGCTTAATATGCTACGTGATTTTTTTGACATGACAAGGGACAGCAGAGAGCTTTTTGACGGTCTTGCTGTTTCAAAAGACAAGGATATTTGTTCCAAGTGGATGAATAAGTATCCTGTCATATATTTGTCTCTGAATGAAATAAAAACAGAATCTTTTGAAGAGTCTTATGGATGCTTTGAAGATGTAGCCTCAAAAATATGTGGACAATATGATTATCTCCTGAACAGCCATAAAGTTAATAAATCACATAAAATAGTTTTAGACGCTGTTCAGTCGTTTACTGCAAAAACAGGAATGATGCGTGGTCTAATAAGCAGACTATGTGAAGCAATCTATCAGGATTGTGGCATAAAGCCAGTTATTCTTATTGATGAATATGATGCACCTCTGTCCACAATAAAAGGAGAGGAAGACTATAATAAAATGAAATCATTTATAGGAAGCCTTTTTGAGACAGGATTTAAGTCCAATGACTATTTTGAATTTGCCATTCTGACAGGATGTCTGCGCATAGCTAAAGAAAATTTCTTCACTGGGCTTAATAACTTTACATGTTACGGCATTAATGACGAAGACTTTGCCGATAAATTTGGTTTTACTCATGATGAAGTACAAGATCTTCTTGCAGAAAAAGGATTCAGCGACAAGATGGCCACACTGCAGGAATGGTATGACGGCTACTGCTTTGGTAGCAGTCAGTCAATATACTGCCCCTGGGATGTCATGCAATATCTTTCGGCACTGCAAAAGTCGCCGAATGCCAGACCTAAAACGTACTGGAAAAATACAAGCAGCAATGATGTCGTAGAGTATTTTCTTGATAACTATATGGGAAAGCTTGATGATAAAATTACCACGTTGCTGAACCATGGCTGTATTGATGCCGACATACAAGAGGATCTGACCTATAAGACGCTCTATGACACAGAAGAAAACTTATGGACTCTTCTCTATCTTACAGGCTATCTCACCAAAATACCGGATACACAAGAGGAATCAGACACACTGCTTTCTCTTCGTATCCCCAACAAGGAAATTTTTACCATTTTTACACAGACTATAGAATCAGCCTTTCGCAAAAAGATACAAGATAACAAGAGTCTTGTTCCGCTCTTTGACGCCTTCTGGAAGAGGGATGATAAGAAGGTTACTGAAATACTGTCTGACGTGTTTTTAAGTACAATCAGTTTCCATGACTACTATGAAATCTATTACCACGCTTTTCTGACAGGTATATGCAGGGCAAAATACCAGCATACCACGTCTAACTATGAGAGCGGACTGGGCAGGGCTGACATTATCGTCCAGGACAGAGCGAACAAGAGGGCTGCTGTCATTGAGCTAAAAAAGCCTTCCGACGAACCAAAGGAATCCCTTTCCTCTGCAGCAGACAGGGCGCTCAGGCAGATTGCCGATATGAAATATGACGCGCCCCTGCAAGCTGATTATCCCATTATCCTGCACTGGGGCATAGCGTGCCAGGACAAAAGCTGTGTCGCAAAATCCGTGGTTGCCCCCAACAAGCAGGAGCAAGCAAACTGACCCACTGTACATCGCCGCCGGATAAATACTGCAAAGGAAAGGAGCCGCTGTTTTTCACAACGGCTCCTTTCCTTTATGTTCTGCTGTTCAACTGGCTATCCGCCAAGATAGGCTGCACGGACCTGCGGATTGCTGAGCAGTTCCCTGCCTGTGCCTTCCAGCGTAATTTTGCCAACTTCTAGGATGTAGGCATAGTCAGCCACATTGAGTGCTGCATAGGCATTCTGTTCCACAAGAAGGACAGTCACGCCTGTTTCATGAATACGCTTTATAATGGAGAAGATTTCACGCACAAGGAGCGGTGCCAGGCCAAGGGACGGCTCATCAAGCATAATGAGGCTGGGACGAATCATGAGGGCACGCCCCACTGCCAGCATCTGCTGCTCGCCGCCGGACAATGTGCCGCCCTTCTGCCAGCTGCGCTCTTTCAGGCGGGGAAAAAGCTGATAGACCTTCTCCTTGTCCCTGGCTATTTCGTCCTTGTCTGAGCGCGTGTACGCACCGAGCATAAGGTTTTCTTCAACAGTCAGGTGGGGCAGGATGCGCCTTCCCTCGGGAGAAAGGGATATGCCCCTCCGCACCATGTTCTCAGGCCTGAGGCCCTTAATGGATTCAGGTGCATCGCCTTTCTTGCGCGAATACAGGATATCGCCCTGCACGTGCGTGTTCAGGCCTGCCACAGAGCGGATGATGCTGCTTTTGCCAGCCCCGTTGGCTCCGATAAGCGTCACGATGGAACCGCGTTCAATTTTAAGGCTTG
>CAVJEZ010000012.1:0-16815 GCA_963648625.1 Odoribacter splanchnicus | reverse complement strand
AAAGAAGCTTGGGCTCCGTAGCCAGGGCACGGGCAATTTCCAGGCGGCGCTGGGCGCCATAGGGAAGCGATCCTGCCTTTTCATCCACGCAGTCCTCAAGGCCCACTTTTTTCACCAGGGCCATGGCCTTTTCGCGGATTTCGTCTTCCTCTCTGTAGTACATGGGCAGGCCCAGGCAGGACATCCACCAGGAGCAGCGGCGCCGCACATGGCAGCCGACCATGACGTTTTCGAGCACGGTCATCTGGGTTGAGAGGCGGATATTCTGGAAGGTCCTGGCGATGCCAAGGTGGCAGCACTGGTTGGGCTTCAGCTTCTTGATGGACTTTCCCTCAAAAAGGACATCGCCTTCAGTAGGCTCATAAAAGCCGCTGAGCACGTTGAACATGGTGGTCTTGCCGGCGCCGTTCGGGCCGATAATGCCGCATATGCTGCCTTTAGGCATGGCAATGTCCATGCCGTTGATGGCAATGATGCCGCCAAAACGCATAATCAGGTCACTGGCTGCCAGCACGGCATCCTTGGGAGCAGGTTTAGAGAAACTCACTTATTGCACCCTCCCTGCTTCCTTCTTCTTGTTAAAGAAGGCCGCTATGCCCTTGAAGGAGATTTCACGGGTCCCCATGATGCCTTCGCGCCTGTACAGGATGATAGCCAGAAGCACAAGGGAAAAGACGACCATGCGCATGCCGGGAATGCCGGGGATATTAAGCCCGAAAACAGTCATGGGCTCTTCAATGGCACGCAGCCACTCAAGCAGGACCGTGATGATGCCGGCACCAAGCAGCGATCCCGTAAGGGAGCCAAGGCCGCCTGCCACGACAAACATGAGCACGTTAAAGGTCAGAAGGAAGTTGAACATCCTGGGGTCAATGGTAGACAGATGGCTGCCAAGCAGCGCTCCGCCCACGCCGGCAAAAAAGGCACCGACACAGAAGGAAACAACCTTGTAGCCAAAGACATTGATGCCCATGACCTGGGCTGCAATTTCATTGTCCCTGATACAGCGCAGGACATTGCCGAAGTTGCCGTAGACAAGCCTTGCTATGACGACAAGCGTTATAAGCATCCAGATATAGCATGTCAGCAGCGTCGCATGCTCGGGTATGCCCTTGATGCCAAGGGAACCGTTGGTAATGGGCGTTGCGTTGAGCAGAAGGACGCGGATGATTTCAGCAAAGCCCAGGGTGGCAATGCCCAGGTAGTCGTCGCCAAGCCTCAGCACCGGCACAGCGATAATGAAGGCAAAAATGAGGGCTACCAGGCCGCCCAGAATGACTGACACCCAGAATGGGGTAAACAGTTCCGAAAACGGCCACATGCAGGGCTCAAGAATCCACATCATCTCCTTCTGCTCGGGAGGAAGGATGCACAGGGCGGACATATAGGCGCCCAGGGCCATAAAGCCGGCGTGCCCCAGTGAGAACATGCCTGTAAAGCCGTAAATCAGGTTAAGGGACAGGGCAAAGATGGCGTTGATAAAAAAGAGGCGGCAGATGTAGAGCTGGTAGTCGCTCAGAAACAAGCCGGCGTTATCCACGCCAAAGCCTAAGAGCACCATGAGTGCCAGGGCCATGAGGGATGATTTGTCGAACTTCATCAGATCTTCTCCTTCAGGTCCTCACCAAGCAGGCCGGTCGGCTTGAAGACGAGCACAACGACAAGGATGATGAAGGCAAAAGCATCACGGTATCCGGACAGATCCGGCAGGAAGGCCACGGTCATAATCTCCACAAAGCCCAGGATGACGCCGCCTATAACGGCGCCCTGAACAGAGCCTATGCCTCCGACAACGGCTGCCACGAAGGCCTTGAGGCCCGGCATGATGCCCATATAGGGATGCACCTGCGGATAGCGCAAGGCCCACATAATGCCTGAGGCTGCGGCCAGGGCCGAGCCTACGGCAAAGGTAAAGGCGATGATATTGTCAACGCGGACACCCATAAGGCGGGTTGTTTCTATATCCTTTGATATGGCGCGCATGGCCAGGCCGGGCTTGGTCCTGTAGAGGATATAGAGCAGCCCCACAACCAAGACGATGGTCATGCAGGGCACAAAGGCCGTGAGCTTGAGAATGTGTACATTGCCGAACTGCCAGTCAGAGAGCAGCCAGTCAGGCTGAAGGACGGGACGGGGCTGTCCGGTAAAAACAACCACGGCCAGGCTTTCTATGAAAAATGATACGGCAATGGCTGAAATAAGGGCCGAAATGCGCGGTGCATCACGCAGGGGCCTGTAGGCCACCCTTTCAACAATGACGCCAAGCAGGCTGGCGCCGGCCACTGCCACGATAGCGGAAATACCCCAAGGCCAGCCAAAAGCGAACGTGCCGAAAAAAACGAAATACGCACCGACCATCAGAATATCGCCATGGGCGAAATTGATGAGCCTGAGCACGCCGTACACCATGGTGTAGCCAATGGCTATGAGTGCATACAGCGAACCCAGCGTCAGTGCGTTAAAACAGTGCTGAAAAAACATATCAAGGCTCATGGGGCCCCCGACAGACTGTAATATGAACGGCAGGGCGGATATCATCTATCCGCCCTGCCTTTTGAAATTACCGGATGGTTACCTACTTGGGAGAAACCTCGGTCACATAAACGCGCTCGCCGTTGCGGTACTCAATGATACCAACGGGCATCTCGGCGTCATGCGTGGCATTGATTGACAGCTTGCCAAGAGGAGTGGGCAGGTCCTTTGTCTTGGCAAGGGCGTCGGTGATGGCCTGCTGGTCAGCAGAACCGGCACGCTTGATGGCGTCGTAAATAACATAGTAGGAGTTGTAGCCAAGAGCGGCGTTGACGTTGGGATCCTGGCCGGGATGGGCCTTGTACCAGGCTTCGGTGAAGGTCTTGGCTTCAGGAGTCATGTCGGTCTTTTTGACGTCATAGGGGAAGGTTGTGTGCAGGAAGCCTTCCACAGCCTTGCCGCCAATCTTGACTGTGTCAGGATTGTCCATGGCATCGGCGCCCATGAGCCTGAAGGTGGCGCCCAGTTCGCGGGCCTGCTTCATAATGATGGCGCCCTCGGCAAAATAGGCGGGCATGAACACCACGTCGGGCTTCATTTTGATGAGCTCGGTGAGCTGGGCAGTGAAGTCCTGGTCGCCGGAGCTGTACTTCAGCTTGGCAACCATTTCGCCGCCGAGCTTCTTGAAGGACTTTTCAAAGAAGGCAGACAGGGCCACGGCGTAGTCGTTGGTCATGTCCATGAGGATGGCAGCCTTCTTCATCTTGAGGTTTTCATACACATAGGTAGCGGCTGCAGCGCCCTGCCAGGGATCGATGTAGCAGACCCTGAAGTAGTACTTCTTGCCCTGGGTAACCAGGGGGTTGGTGCAGCTGGTGCCCACAGCAGGAGTCTTGCCCTTTTCGGCCACTTCGCCGCCGGCCATGGCCAGGGAAGAACCGTAGGTGCCGATAATGACATTGACGTGATCGCGCTCAATCAGGCGTTTCACGGCATTGCCGGCTTCCACTTTGTCAGATTTGTTGTCAACCACGACCAGTTCGATGTCACGGCCCAGCACCTTGGGCATCTGCTGATGGGCAAGCTTGACGCCATCAACTTCCAGCTGGCCGCCAAAGGCATTCTGGCCTGTCAGAGGCAGGTACACGCCCACCTTGATGGGGCCTTTGTCATCGGCTGCCTTGGCAGGGGCGCCTGCAAAGGCCATGCCTGCGCAGGCAAGAAGAGCCAGGATCGAAGAACGGAATTTCATACGGACTCCCTAAATAAAAAAATCTGAGGGGTGTTGCAGCTGCCGGCTTTTGTCTGCATCTGGTTTTCTGAACAAAACAGATAAGAGACCCATTCCTTCCTGAACAGGAAGAATGCCGGGCTTGTAACATGTTCGTCACCGAACATTGCTTTTTTTACGCCATAAAAGCACAAAAAAACAAGAAAAAATCGTATTCGGGAGCTGACAGCAACCCCTTTTTTCCGTTTTGTGCTGAAATGGCATCGCGGGGCACTGTCCTTATTGTAGTAAGGGAGGGAACAGTCCACGCTTGTCATGCTGCATACAGCCGAAAACACAGCGAGGGAAGCCTGCCGGATTATAGGGGGATAGAATGAGGCTTCCGTATGCCGGAAAGCTATCACTTCCCATGCTGTTAGACAAGAAGGCTTTTCCCCGGTTTCCATGGGCAAAAAAGGCATTGCCAGGGTGCTCGCACAATAACCGGCGCCCTGTTCCTTATGGGTGGCTGGTGCTTCCCGGCCGCCTGCGCGACTGAATGCCCTTTCAGTTTTTGTTTGTCTCTTTTTTCACTTTTATAATTGCGGACAGCACAAACATTGAAAAACAGTATGGGAAATTTTTCCCATGTACATTGTGCAAAAAAGAACTTTTGCCGTTACAAAACCTTATGTTGCCTTTCTTACATACTTCTTAAAAAAGTTTAAAAAATAATAGACACAAAGCCTGGTTTGCGTTAATGTTCAGTTAAAGGCTTAATTTCGTCATCTTCTTATTACTTTTAGTAAAAGACAGATGACTAACTACACGGCACAATCGCATGTCGCGTTACTAACATGATTGTTTGTATGTACCTTCAGTGTACAGGAGACAGGACCATGAGTGACTACAAGTTCCCCGAAAAGTACCAGCTGTTCTACGGCGGCCAGTGGAAGGATGCTTCCGACGGCGCTACATTAAAGTGCACCAGCCCTGCTGACGGCAGCGAGCTTTCCCATATCGCCCAGGCTACCAAGGAAGACGTTGATGCAGCCGTAGCTGCTGCCAGGAAGGGCTTTGAAAGCTGGAAGAAGACCACTGCCAAGGAACGCGCTGTCATCCTTAACAAGATCGCTGACATCATTGATGCCAATGCCGAGCACCTGGCCACTGTCGAATCCTTAGACAACGGCAAGCCCATCCGTGAAACGCTGAATGTGGACATTCCCATGTCCGCAGAGCACTTCCGTTACTTTGCCGGCTGCATCCTGGCTGAAGAAGGCAGCTGCAACTTCCTGGACAACAATACGCTCAGCCTCATTGTACGCGAGCCTATCGGTGTTGTCGGCCAGATTATTCCCTGGAACTTCCCCTTCCTGATGGCTGCCTGGAAGCTGGCTCCGGTGCTGGCCAGCGGCTGCTGCACAGTCATCAAGCCTTCCAGCGAGACCTCTCTCAGCGTGCTGGAACTGGCCAAGCTGGTGCAGGATGTCATTCCTGCCGGCGTCTTTAACGTCATCACCGGCTCCGGCAGCAAGTCCGGCCAGTACATGCTGGATCACAAGGGCTTCCGCAAGCTGGCCTTCACCGGCTCCACCGAAGTGGGCCGCCAGGTCGCCCTGGCCGCAGCCAACCGCATCATTCCTGCCACGCTGGAACTGGGCGGCAAGTCTGCCAACATCTTCTTCAATGACTGCGATTTTGAAATGGCCATGGACGGCCTGCAGATGGGCATCCTCTTCAACCAGGGCCAGGTCTGCTGCGCAGGCTCCCGCGTCTTCGTACAGGAAGGCATCTACGACAAGTTCGTCGCCGAGGCCGTAAAGCGCTTCAACGCAGTCAAGGTCGGCCTGCCTCTTGATCCTGCCACCCAGATGAGCTGCCAGATCAACAAGCGCCAGGTCGAAAAGATCCTGAAGTACGTGAAGATTGGCGAGGAAGAAGGCGCCAAGGTCCTCTGCGGCGGCGTTGCAGCCACAGAGGGCGAACTGGCCAAGGGCTGCTTCCTGCGTCCCACCCTGCTCGGCAATGTCACCAACGACATGCGCGTGGCCCAGGAAGAAATCTTCGGACCCGTTGCCTGCATCATCAAGTTCAAGGACGAGGACGACGTCATCGCCATGGCCAACAAGAGCGACTACGGCCTGGGCGGCGCTGTCTGGACCAGGGACATCAACAGGGCCATCCGCGTTTCCCGCGGCATTGAGACAGGCCGTATGTGGGTCAACTGCTACAACAGCATTCCCGAGGGCGCTCCCTTCGGCGGCTACAAGGAATCCGGCATAGGCCGTGAAACCCACAAGGTTATCCTGCAGCACTACACCCAGATGAAGAACATTCTTATCAACCTGAGCGAGTGCCCCACAGGCTTCTATCCTGCAAAGTAATATTGCAGGGAAGATAAGGTAACATCCCCCCTGATATAGCCAAGGGAGGCAGTGATAACCGCTGCCTCCCTTTTTTGCTGCCCTGCATAGGGCTCAAAAAACAGAGATCCCGCAGGGCAATGCCCTGCGGGACATGAAGCTTGCGATTTCCAGTCAAAAAAACATGAGGACGGAACTGTTTTGCCGCCTGCAAAGAGGATGAACAGACAGTGTGCCTGTACGCCAGCGATGCTATAACCTATGCAACCGTATAGATTCTCACGTCAGGCGCATCAGCCCAGAGAGGCTGGAGGCCTTTGACGACGTCCTCATTGAAGAGCGTGCTCTTAAGATAGGCAGCGGCATGCTCTGCGCTGTCAAAGCCGTGCAGGACCTGCACGTCCTCGTCGCGGACAAGCAGATTTTTGGTGAGTGCGCCTTCAATGGTGTTAAGGAAGGGACCGCGGTAGTCGGCATACACTTTGGCTGCAGCCGGACGGTTGGCACTGTCTATGCGCATGGTGATTTCCAGAAATGCTTTTGGTTCCATGACAAAAACTCCTGTGTGTCTATGAATTTGACGGCTGTATGAAGCCGGATGGCAGAAACATAGACGCTTGCAGGAAAAAAAGAAGTCATGGGCTAATTTATTAGTCACTCATAAAATCCTTAGTCTTTGCCTGCAGCGGGTTTCCTGCAACAGACCTTGCCGGCATCAACGATTCTGCATAGGATTGCACCCACGATATCTGATTCAGGCAGAGGAACATCATGTATCAGGCAAAACTGGAAAAAGACATCAGATGCCCGCTGGAGTACGGCCTTAATGTTTTTGGCGGACGATGGAAGTCACGCATAATCTGCGTGCTGGCTCACCAGCAACCCCTGCGCTATGGCAAGCTGCGGGACGAACTGACCAATATCACGGATGCCGTGCTGGCGCTCAACCTGAAAGAGCTTATTGCTGACGGAATAGTAGAGCGCGTGCAGTTCAACGAAATTCCCCCTCGCGTGGAGTACAGCCTGACCGAAAAAGGCAGCTCTGTTGTCCCCATACTGCAGACGATCTGCAAATGGTCAGGGGTGTATTACAAAAAAGTCAGCGACAACAGCATTGCCCAGTGCCTGAAATGCGACTACACATCAGGGGAATAGCATCATTCATCGCTGAAAATGGCATAGTCCTGTATCTTTAGCGCTGAAATCTTCCTGTAGAGGCTGCTTCGTGCAATACCCAGCATTTTTGCTGCCTTCATCTTGTTGCCACCACATTTTTTCAGGGCATCCAGAATAGTTCTGCGTTCCACCTCCGCCTTGTTCTCGGACAATTTTCCGGAAGCATCAGGAGCCGGAACGCTTTTTTGTTCATAGCCATTTTCACTGTCTTCATCGGCACCAATAGTGCTGCTCAAAAATTCATTGTCTGCTTTGTGAAAAAAACGCTCAGGAAGGTGTCTTAAGCCAAGCTCTGTTTCCTCTTCCTTCATGGAATAGATGGCATAGGTCAGGATATTGCGCAGTTCGCGCACATTGCCCCGCCATGAATGCGTGCTGAAAAGTGAAAGAACCTCTTTTGCTATGCGTATGCGGTTTATGCGTTCCGGCCCCATCAGGCTGGACATGATGGAATAGGATAGAAGAGGTATGTCGGCAATGCGCTCCCGCAAGGGCGGAACAACCAGGTCAAAAAGATTCAGGCGATAGTACAAATCTTCCCTGAACTGGCCCTGCTGCACCATCTGTTCCAGGTTCCTGTTTGTGGCCGATACCAGGCGGAAATCCACATAATGGGGACTGGCTGCCCCTAATTTCTGTATCTCGTGGTTCTCCAGGACACGCAAAAGCTTGGCCTGGAGCGTAAGCGGCATTTCGCCAATCTCGTCAAGGAAGATAGTTCCCCCGTCAGCCAGCTCAAACTGCCCCTGCTTGCCGGATGCCTTGGCACCGGTAAACGCTCCCGGCTCATACCCGAAGAGCTCGGATTCCATAAGATCATGCGGAATGGCTGCACAGTTCACGGCCACAAAATTCTTGGCATGGCGGGAGCTGGCCGCATGGACTGCCTGGGCAATGAGATCCTTGCCTGTGCCGTTTTCCCCAAGGATTAAGATAGGCTCATTGTTTCTGGCAAAGCGCTTCCCCTTCTCTTTGAGAAGGCGCATGGAGGCGCTCTCGCCCACAATGGAGTCAAAGCTTACAAGTTCTGTACTCTGCCTGGGATAGAGCGTTGTGGAAAAGCTGTTATAGTTCTCCAGTTCGTCAATAATATTCTGCACTTCCTGTATCTTGTCCTTCATGGGTGATACGGAGATATTCTCAGCCATTACACCGGCAACACGGCCTTCCCTGTCCCTGAGCGGCCACCTGTAGGTCACGCCGTACAGGCCGTTTATGGAAACAGAGGCACAGGAGTTCGGTTTCCCTGTCTTCATGCATTCAATAAAACCCTGTTTCGCCGTCAGAAAAAATTCGGTTGCATCAAGCCCTATTCCCTTATCCAGCCGGTACATTTTCCTGTAGGCAGCATTGGCGAACATAAGCTTTCCCCGGTGGTCGAAAATTGCAATCCCGGAATGCAAAGGCTCAAGTATATCTACATTGACGTTTACTGAGGCAAAAAAGTCTTCTCGGAGCGTATTCATTTCCCAAATCCCATAAAACCTGCACAGTTCAAGTGTTCACTCCGCCCGCAGATGTCCTTGTACGCATTGTGAACAAAAAAGCCGAATCAGCATACTGAGACAAAAAACTGTCCCATTTTTAGGATAATACTGTCCCAGACATGGGTCAAATATATCCCAATATTGGGACAGAAATAATAATTCCTATTATTTATACTTATTATAACTATTTGGAATAAAAGCATTTTTCCTAAAGTGTGAAATTTGGCACGTTTCTTTCATATGCAAAAACAAATTCCTGTACAGCAGGGAAAAGGGATTGGCAGCCATCGGCCTGCCGTCCGTAAAAGAGACGTATTCATCTCATCCCATATTAACTCGCACACTAAGGAGATTGCCATGTTTATTCCGGAAAAAACGGAAGCCGCCCAGGCAGCGGAAAAGGCCGGCCATGGAACCTATGCCATAGACTGGGCAACAGCAGACGATCGCATCCGTCTTTGCAAGGGTATTGTAATGGATACCAACCAGCAGATGGATCCTGAACGCCTCAATGTCCTCAAAGCCGTCTATGAGGAAAATCCTGGCGAAGAGCCTGTCCTCATCCGCGCCAAACTACTGGAACGACTCCTTCTGACCAAGAAGCTCTATCTTGATGAAAACCCTGTTGTCGGCACGATGACCAGTATCCGTTGCGGCCTGTACGCATATCCTGAATGGAGCTGCGACTGGATCAAAGATGAAATGGATATGGCCAAAATGTGCTCTTTGGGCGAAATCGTCATTCCCGACGAAACCAAAGAAGTAATGATGAGCGTGTACAACCAGTGGAAAGGCAACACTGTGCGTGACACTGCCGACATTAACTACAGAAAGCTGTTCGGCGTTAATCCTCGTCCGTATATCCGTTCCGGCATGCTCTATGACGTGGGCAACGTGTCCCTGGGCTCCGGTTGCGCCAATTACAGAAAGATTCTGAACCAGGGCGCACGCGGCGTGCTGGAAGAAGTCGAAGAGAGCATGAAGAAGCTGAAGCATGAGACCGGCGACTACCGCAAGCTCGCCTTCCTGCAGGGTGTCAAGATTGTTCTTGAAGCCTTCATCCAGTGGGCACACCGCTATGCCGACCTCTGCGAGGAAACAGCCGCAAAGGAAAGCGACGCCAAAAAGAAGGCCGAGCTGCTGGAAACTGCCGAAATCTGCCGCTGGGTTCCTGAGCATCCCGCCCGCAATTTCCGTGAAGCAGTACAGTCCTACTGGTTTACACATCTGCTGATTGAAATGGAACAGATGGGTTGCGCCAACTCCCCCGGTCGTTTCGGCCAGTACATGTATCCTTTCTACAAGAAGGATATTGAAGAAGGCCGCATCACCCGTGATGAAGCCAATTTGCTGACCTGCTTCCTGTTTGTCCGTCATACTGAACTGGGTGCATACGCCGGCATGGAGCATCAGAAGGCCCTTTCCGGCCACACCGGCCAGACCATAGCCCTTGGCGGTGTCACCGCTGACGGCAAAGACGCCAGCAATGACTATGAAATGGTCATCATGGAAGTACAGGCCAGGATGCAGAACATCCAGCCCACACTTTCCCTCTTCTACACTCCCATGATGGAACCGGCCTATCTCATGAGGGCCATAGATGTGGTGCGTACTGGCTGCGGCCAGCCTCAGTTCATGAACACCAGCATCGCCATCGCCCGCAACCTTTGCCATTTTGGCACACGCGGGATCAGCCTGGAAGAAGCACGCAATGTAGCCAACTTCGGCTGCGTGGCCAGCGGCGTGGCAGAAATGGGCTCCTATATTGCTACAGAAGACGCCATCTGCCTTGCCAAGTTCGTGGAACTTGCCCTGTACAACGGCTGGGATCCCACTACCAAAAAGCAGCTCGGACCGCAGTCAGGCGAAGCCAATGACTTCACGACCTACGATGAGCTTTATGATGCTGTTCTGAAGCAGATGGAGGCGGGACTGCTGGTCCAGCGCAGGCATTCCAACCTGTCTACAGCCGCCCATGAGAAAATTGTTCCCAGCGTTTTCCGTTCTGCCCTGCACGATGGCTGCATCGAAACAGGCATGGTGGAAGAGGCAGGCGGACACAAGTATCCCCAGGGTGTCGCCATTGTTTCTACAGTCGTTGATGCCGGCAATGCCCTGCACGCCATCAAAGAACTGGTCTTCGACAAGAAGCTGTTCACTATAGCCAAGCTCCGCGAGGCTCTGGAAGCTGACTGGGTCGGCTACGAGGACATGCAGAAGAAGTGCCTCGACGTTGCCAAATATGGCAATGACGATCCTGAAAGCGATGCTTACGTACAGCAGCTGTACAAGGACTTCCAGCGTCTCTATACGCAGTGCGGTCCTGACTACTTCGGCTACGAAGCCCATCCGGATGCCTACTCCCTGTCTTTCCACAACCTCTACGGTTCAATCATGAATGCGTTCCCGAACGGACGCAAGAAGGGCGTTGCCTTTACCGATGGCAGTGTTTCCGCCACCCCCGGAACGGATACACAGGGACCCACCGCACTTATCAAGTCTGCCGGCCAGGCACTGGATACAACCTATTTCATGTCTAACCACCTCAACATGAAGTTCCTGCCTTCCGCCCTGGAAGGGGCCAAGGGTGCCCGCAACCTGCTTGATATCATCAAGACGTACTTCGACTGGGGCGGCAGCCATATCCAGTTCAACTGCGTCTCCCGTGAAACGCTTGTCGATGCCAAGGAACATCCGCAGAACCACAAGGAGCTCGTTGTCCGCGTGGCCGGATTCTCCGCCTACTTCACCCGCCTTGATGGCGGTGTGCAGGACGAAATCATCAAGCGTACCGAATACAAGTAAGCTTGCCTGAAAAAATAAAGGGCGGATGGAAACATCCGCCCCCCATTTTTCACCATCATTCGGGAAAATCTGCCTTTTCCATTAGCAAGCCGAGGTCAATCATCATGCCTACAGAAGGAATCATTTATAACATTCAGCGCATGTCCGTTGATGACGGCCCGGGGCTGAGAACAACAGTTTTTTTCAAAGGCTGTCCGCTGCACTGTCTTTGGTGCAGCAACCCTGAATCACAGGCTCATGCCCCACAGCTCATGTTTTTCCAAAACCTGTGTTCCGGCTGCGGCCATTGCATGCAGGTCTGCACGCATGACGCAGTTATCGAAAAAGGCGGTCAGATTTCCCGCGATTTTTCTCATTGCACAGGGTGCGGCGCATGTGCCGAGGAATGCCCGACAACTGCCAGCAGCATGTCCGGAAAAAAATACGATGTCGATGCAATTATGAAAGCCATCCGCAAAGATGCTTCCTTTTTCTTCAACTCAGGGGGAGGAGTTACCTTCAGCGGCGGAGAGTGCACCATGCAGGGAGCATTCCTCATGGAAATCATCGAGGCCTGTCAGAGCGAGGGGCTGCATACCTGTATTGACACATGCGGACATACTGAGCCCAAACTTTTCGAGAAACTGCTTGAAAAGGCTGACCTATTTCTTTTTGACATCAAGCATATGGACAGCGGGCAGCATAAAAAGCTCACAGGGGTTGGAAACGAGCTTTTGCAGCGCAATCTCGGAGTTGCGCTGGAAAATGTTCCGGAAAAAATCCGTATCCGCATTCCGCTCATGCCGGAACTGAACGATTCGGAAGAGAATATTGCCGCAGTGGCAGCCCGCCTGGCCCCATACGGGGTGCATCATGTGGATATCCTGCCCTGCCACTTCTTCGGCAGCAACAAGTATGCCGCCCTCGGCCTGCCGCAGCCGAATGTTCGTGAATATGCTCCCAATGAACTGCATAGCGTTCTTAAGCGTTTTACGGCTCACAATCTTGAAACGGAAATTGTCTAACATCTAACATTTAACATCAGGAGGACTTATGATCACTGTAAAAATGGATCAGGAAATTGCTGAAAAGCTTGCCGGACTGGTAAAAAATGACAAGCCCGGCGCCTGCGTGCGCCTGAAGGAATACACCATCGGCGGCGGCTGCCACGCAACCAAGATGCTCGGCCTCACGATCGACCAGCGTGACGAACTTGAAGACCAGCAGGCTGTTGTGGATGGCATCACCTTCATTGCCAACGAAGACTTCCTCTGCCAGTATGGGGAGAGCTTCCAGATTGTCCTCGACGAAGGCCGTTTCCTTGTCAAAGGTGCATAAGCGAGGATAGCTATGGACAATACTGAACAAGTGTACAGAAAAAAGCGTATTCTTCTTTTCCTTGTTATCTCAGTCGGCTATCTGGTTGTTTTCTTCCAGAGGGTCGCTCCCGCCATTGTCGGCCCGGTCATGGCTGACGAACTGGGACTGGCCGCAACTGATCTCGGAATCATGGCCTCCATGTATTTCTGGGCACAGGCTTTAGGCTGCATCCCTGCCGGCCTTTTCTCAGACACCTTCGGACCGCGCAAAATTATTGCTGTAGGACTTATCTGCGCCGCAGCAGGAACAGCAGTATTCGTCATGGGCAGCAGCATGCCTGTCCTGGCACTTGGCCGCTTTATCATAGGCCTGAGCGTCAGCGTGGTCTTTGTGGGCGCCATGAAGATCTTTTCCGACTGGTTTTATCCCAACGAGCTGGCCACCTGCTCCGGCGTCCTCTTAGCTGTTGGCAATCTTGGAGCACTGCTGTCCACACGCCCGCTGATGTTTCTTATCGAGCAGGCCGGCTGGCGCGATGCCTTCTGGTTTGTCGCAGGCTACACGCTGTTCTCGGGCATCCTGGCCTGGCTTGTCCTGCGTAATACGCCCAAGGAATGCAATCTGCCTGAAATTAACACAGCCACTCAGGAAACTGTTTCCATGGGCAAAGCCCTGAAGGTGGTCTTTTCTACTCGCAAGTTCTATTATGCCACCCTTGCCAGCACGCTGTATTACGGCACGCTGATGAACGTAGGCGGCCTCTGGTCAGGTCCTTATCTGCAGAATGTCTACGGACTGAGCAAGGATGTTGCCTCCTCCATCGTCATGCTGTTTACCCTGGGCATGATCTTTGGCTGCCCTGTCAGCGGCTGGCTTTCTGACAAGGTTCTCCGTTCCAGGAAGAAAGTCCTCCTGCTTGGCATCATCCTGCACACTCTTGTGTATGTTCCTCTCTGCTTCTTCACTGATGCAATGAACTCAACGGCCCTGCTTTCAGTTCTGTTCGCCCTGTTCGGCTTTACCGGCGGCTTCTTCGTTGTGTGCTTTGCCTGCATCAAGGAAACAACAGAACCCAAATATGCAGCAACTGCCGTTGGAGGCATGAACATGGGATGCGCCCTTGGCGCAGCATTCTTCCAGTATGTCTGCGGCATCATCATCGACTCCCACAGCAAGGTCGGGTCTGTCTACGGAGCTGACGCCTATGCAAGCGCCTTCCAGCTTTGCATGGTCATGATGATTCTTGGCGGTGTTTTCATGTTCCTCTTCAAGGAAAACAAGCAGTAAAGTCTACATTGTACACTCCTCTTTGATCTGCCCCTGACGCAAGCAGTCTGGGGCAGAACCTGAAATCCGCCGGGCCTGGCAAAAGCTACAGGAGGATCTGGACAGGCCGGCACCATCAGCCAGCAAACAGACAAAGTACCCAAACTCATCCCCATCCATATTGAACTCATCACTCAGGCATACCCCAAGGCCTCTGCTTCCCGCAAAAGCAGAGGCCTTTTTGTGTGACAGATGGCTGTTGTTTTAAGGACATCCGGGCAAGGGGGCTGGATGAAGTCCGCCACCCTTCTCCCGCTACAGCCTGAAATACGGCTGCGCATCAGGCGAAAAGCATCATTCATCGCTGAACACGGCGTAGTCTTTGATGTCCAGGACTGCGATCTTCTTGTAGAGACAGCTTCGCGCTATGCCCAGCAGCTTTGCGGTCTTCACCTTGTTGCCACCGCATTTTTTCAGGGCATCCAGAATAGTTCTGCGTTCCGCCTCCATCCTGCTCTCGGACAGCTTGTCCGAAGCAGCCGGAGCCGGGACGTTTTTTTGTTCCTGGCTTTCTTCACTGCCCAGCGTGCTGGTCAGAAAATCATTGTCAGCCTTGTGAAAAAAGCGCTCAGGCAGATGGCGCAGGCAAAGCTCGGTTTCGGAGTCCTTCATGGAGTACAGGGCATAGGTCAGGATATTGCGCAACTCGCGCACATTCCCCCGCCACGGATGCATGCTGCAAAGGGAAAGCACCTCCTTTGAGATGCGGATGGCATTGCCTTTTTCAGGCCCAAGCAGGCTGGACAGGATGGAATACGCCAGGAGCGGTATATCGGCAATGCGCTCTCTGAGAGGAGGAACGACAAGGTCAAAAAGATTCAGGCGGTAGTACAAATCTTCCCTGAACTGTCCCTGCTGCACCATCTGTTCCAAATTCCTGTTTGTGGCCGATACCAGGCGGAAATCCACATAATGCGGGCTTGGTGAGCCCAGTTTCTGTACCTCATGGTTCTCCAGCACACGCAAAAGCTTGGCCTGCAGCGTAAGCGGCATTTCGCCTATTTCATCAAGAAATATGGTTCCCCCGTCTGCCAGTTCGAACTGCCCCTGCTTGCCAGAGGCCTTGGCCCCGGTAAAAGCTCCCGGCTCATACCCGAAAAGCTCTGATTCCATAAGATCATGCGGAATGGCTGCACAGTTCACGGCCACAAAATTCCTGGCAGCCCGCGAGCTGGCTGCATGAACAGCCTGGGCAATGAGGTCCTTGCCTGTGCCGTTTTCGCCGAGGATAAGGATGGGCTCGTTGTTTTTTGCAAAGCGCTTCCCCTTTTCCTTGAGAAGGCGCATGGAAGCACTCTCGCCCACAATGGAGTCAAAGCTTACGATTTCCGTGCTCTGCCTCGGATAGAAGGTTGTGGAATAGCTGCTGTAATTCTCCAGTTCGTCTATAATGTTCTGTATTTCCTGTATCTTGTCCTTCATGGGCGAAACAGAGATATTTTCTGTCATGCACCCGGCAACACGGCCTTCCCTGTCCCTGAGCGGCCACCTGTAGGTCACGCCGTACAGGCCGTTTATGGAAACAGAGGCACAGGAATTTGCCTTTCCGGTCCTGAGGACCTCGACAATGCCCTGCTTTGCCGTCAGGAAAAATTCAGTGGCGTCAAGGCCGAGACAGCTGTCATCAAGGCGGTACATTTTCTTGTATGTGGCATTGGCAAACATAAGCTTTGCCCTGTGATTGAAAATGGCAATCCCGGAATGCAGCATCTCAAAGATTTCGATATTGACATTGACTGAATCAAAAAACTCGTCACGAAGTGTTGCCATCCTGCCACCTCCCGCAAACCAGCCGTTCAGGATCTGTTACAAAGGAAAAAAACAGCCCTTTTGTGCGCATTATGAACAAAGCATCATGCCTGGGCAAAAATACTGTCCTCAGACAAGTACATCACTGTCCTTATATACAGTCAAAATTGTCCTTTCACAAGGACAGCCAGCAGGGACAGATTTTTCAGACCATCCCATAACAACCCGGAATTCAAGCTTTTTTACCTGTCTGTGAAAATTGGCACGTTTTTTTCATATGGGTTTATGTCTTCCCTTTGTACGACAGGGAAGACGGAGAGGCACGCTATAGCAGACCTCGCAGGCCTCAAGCAGGCTTCTCCATGCAAAAAGGAGTTTTTCTATCTCAATCCTATCGTTCTAGGAAGCATTACTAGGAAGCATTATTAAGGAGCATCACTATGTTTACTCCGGAAAAAACGAACGCCGCCATTGCAGCGGAAAAGGCGGGACACGGAACCTATGCCATAGACTGGGCAACCGCCGATGACCGCATCCGCCTCTGCAAGGGAATCGTCACTGACACCAACCAGCAGATGGACCCCGAACGCCTGAGCGTCCTGAAATCCGTGTATGAAGAAAATCCCGGCGAGGAACCTGTCCTGCTCAGGGCAAAGCTGCTTGAACGCCTTCTGCTTGAAAAGAAGCTTTTCCTTGACGAAAACCCCATTGTCGGCACCCTGACCAGCATCCGCTGCGGCCTGTATGCGTATCCTGAATGGAGCTGCGACTGGATCAAGGACGAGATGGACATGGCCAAAATCTGCTCCCTTGGCGAAATCGTCATCCCTGACGAAACCAAGGACCTCATGATGGGCGTGTACAACCAGTGGAAGGGACGCACTGTCCGCGACACTGCCGACATCAACTACAAAAAGCTGTACGA